>CASEOA010000111.1 GCA_949289455.1 uncultured Eubacteriales bacterium | reverse complement strand
CCAGCATCAGGTCGGCCAGCTCGTCGATGACCACCACGATCTGGGGCATCTTCTCCATGTCCAGAGACTTGGCGGCGTGGGCGTTGTAGCTGGCCAGGTCCCGGACCCCGATCTCGGAAAAGGCCCGGTACCGCTTCATCATCTCCACCACCGCCCACTGGAGTGCGCCGGCTGCCTTCTTGGGGTCGGTGACCACCGGGATGAGCAGATGGGGGATGCCGTTGTAAATGCCCAGCTCCACCATCTTGGGGTCCACCATGATGAGGCGGACCTCCTCCGGGGTGGCCTTGTACAGCAGAGAGATAATGAGGGAGTTGGTGCACACCGACTTACCCGAGCCGGTGGTACCGGCGATGAGCAGGTGGGGCAGCTTGGCGATATTGCCCACGATGTTGTTGCCGCCAATGTCCTTGCCCACGGCGAAGGACACCTTGGAGGGGTTGTCCCGGAATTCCCGGGAGTCGATGACGTCGTGGATATACACCGGAGACACCAGCCGGTTGGGCCCCTCGATGCCCACCATGGAGATTTGGTGGGGAATGGGGGCAATCCGCACCCCGGTGGCCCCCAGGGCCAGGGCAATATCGTCGGCCAGGTTGGTCAGCTTATTGAGGCGGACGCCCTGGTCCAGCTCCAGCTCGTACCGGGTCACCGAGGGGCCCCGGGTCACGTTGGAGATGGAGGCGTCGATACCAAAGGAGCGGATGGTGTCGGACAGCCGGGTCTGGTTGGCCCGAAGTTCCCCGGCCACGTCGGAGCTGGACACCCCCTCCCCCTCCACCAGCAGAGACACTGGGGGATACTGATAGGCCGCCGGCTCCTCCTCCAGGCTGCGGGCGATGTCCTGAGCCACCTCCGCGGCAGCCTGGGCGGCCTCCTCCCGCTGCTTGGCCTTGCTGACCGGCGGGGCGGGCACTGCCGGCTCCCGCACAATCTCGGGCATGGGGGCGGGTTCCGGCTCCGCCTGGACAGGCGCCTCCACCAGGGGCTCTGGAGGGGCGGGCCGGGTCTCCTCCACAGGGGCCTGCGCCGGTTCCGCCTCCTCCAGGGGAACCTCCCCCCCGCTCACCCCGGCCAGCACCTGGTCGGGGGTGGGCACCGAGGGCTTTCGGTTGAAGAACCGCTCCTTCTTCTCCACCGGCTTGGGCTCTCTGGTCTTGCCCACCAGGGGACCCTCATCCACCGGAATGTCGATCTCCGCCTTGGCCCGCTTCTCCCGGGGCTCCTCCACGGCTTTCGGACGCTCCTCCTTCACCCGGCGGCGGGGAGCGGGCAGCTCTTCCTCTTCATACTCGGCCCGGGGACGGTCCCGAAAGCTCTCAACCACATCAGAGGGGTTGATGTGGAAGCTCACCATCACCAAAATGATCCCCAGGACGGCAAAAATGATGCCGGCGCCAATTTTGCTGAACACGGCGGTGAGCCCCAGAGCCAATGCCCCGCTGACCACCCCGCCGCTGGTCAGGGTCTCCCCCTGAGTCCACAGCAGTTTTACCATGTCCAGGTTCCAGCTGTAGACACCCTTGGCCAGGAACAGGTGGAGCAAGCCCCCGGCCAGCACGGGCAGCAGCAGAGCGCACCACACCCGCAGCCGCACCGGGCGGCCCCGGTGAAAGGCCAGGATGCCGCTGGCCACCAGCAGCATGGGGGGCAGCAGCAGGTAACCGTAGCCGATGAGCCCCTTCACCAGCCCGCAGAAGAAGTCAATGAAAATGGCCTGAATGTGAAAATAGCCCAGGGCGGCAAAAATGGCCAGCAGCAGGCACACCACCGCCCCCACCTCCCGGCGGACTGGCCGGGGGGCGGGCTTTTTGCTCCGGCTGCTGGAGGTGGACGCACGCTTGGCGGCCGGTTTCCGGCCGGAGGAGGCGGTGCGCTTCCCGCCGGAGGTCTTCTTTTGTGCTGTGGCCATAGGTATCAGATCCTTTCCAGGGAAACTTGGCGCGTGTCAGCCCACGACGGTCTTGACCACGCCGGCAATGAGGCTGCCCAGGCCCACGGCCCAGCAGTAGTAGGCGAACATACCGAATTTGCCCTTGTCGGACAGGCTCTTCACCAGGCGGATGGCGAAGTAGCCCACCACGGCGGCTACTACTACGCCCACCAGGTACATAGGCAGCTCCGCCATGTTGAAGCCGGCCTCCACCGCGTCCTTGACCTCCAGCACGTTGGCCCCCAGGATGGCGGGCAGGGACATGAGGAAAGAGAAGCGGACGGCAAAGGCCCGGTCAAAGCCCCGCAGCATCCCCACGGAGATGGTGGTGCCGGAACGGGACAGGCCGGGGATTACCGCCAGGGCCTGGCCGCAGCCCACGATGAGGGCGTCAACTACAGTGGCATTTTTGGCGGTCTTGTGGCCCCTGGCCATCCGGTCGGAAAAATAGAGGATGAAGCCGGTGCACAGCAGGGCAATGGACACCATGATGGAGTTGGAGAACAGAGTGTTCACCGCGTCCTGGAGAAATACCATCACAAACAGGGGCAGGGTGGCAATGATGATAAGCATCACCATCCGCCGGGCGGGAGGCGGCGGGGTGCCGGTGTCCTTCCCCGCCAGGGCGGCGATGCCCAGGAAAAATTCCCGGATCATATCCACAATGTCCCGCCAATACACCACGCACACCGAGATCAGGGTGCCAAAGTGGAGCAGAACCGTAAAGAGCATGTACTTTTCCTCTACATTTTCCGTGCCGAAGAACTGCTGGAACAAGGCCAGATGGCCGGAGCTGGAGATGGGCAGGAACTCCGCCACGCCCTGGATGACTCCCATAAGGATACTCATCAGATAACTCAAATTTGATCCCTCCAAATCGTCGGCGGCTTGCCGCCGGTCTGAAATCCGGGCAAACCAATACAGGATATTATAGCATAGCTCACGGTACTTTTCCAATCCTTTTCCTGCCGACCAGAAAAAATCCCCCAGGTTTTCAGCTTCTTTTTTGGTGGTATTTGACAAACAGCCTCTTCTATGCCATACTAAAGACAACGCTTCGCCCAACGGAGCAAATTACAGGCCGGCCGCAGGGCCGACAGGATCGGAGATGACAGTATGTACCAGAGAACACATCGTATGCCCACGCGAGTCACAGCGCTGATTCTGCTGCTGGCCCTGCTGATGAGCACCCCCGTATGGGCCGCCACCACCGCCCCCAAGCAGCCCTCGGTCTACGCCGCCAGCGCTGTGGTGATGGACTACCAGACCGGCGAGCTGCTCTACGCCAAGAACGCCGACACCATGCGGGTACCCGCCTCCATGACCAAGGTCATGACCGCCTACATCATCTTTGAAGAGCTGGAGGCCGGCCGGCTCACCCTGGACACTCAGGTACCCATCAGCGCCGAAAACGCCCGCAAATCCCGGGACGGCTCCAACTATCCCGCATCAGTTCCCCTGCCCTCCGGCGGTACAGTGTCGGTGGACATGCTGCTTCGGCTCATCCTCATCCCCTCCGCCAGCGCCTCCTGCATCGTCATGGCCGAGTACATTTCCGGCAGCGAGAGCGCCTTCGTCCAGCGGATGAATGAGACCGCCAAGCGGCTGGGCATGACCGCCGAGTACAAGAACTGCCACGGCGCCCACGTCCACTACCTCACTGCCCGGTCCCAGGCCATGCTGGTGCGGGAGTTCATCCAGCGCTTCCCCCAGGTCCTGAACTACACCAAGCTCACCGGCGTCACCTTCAACGGCAAGTGGTATCCCAACACCAACAAGCTGCTCACCGACCAGGCCTATGAGTACGAGGGGTGCGACGGCTTCAAGACGGGCACCATCACCGCCGCCGGCTACTGCCTCAGCGCCACCGCCGTCCGGAACGGCCGCCGGATCATCACCGTGGTCATGAAGTCCACCAACGAGCGCACACGCCACACCGACAGCACCGCCCTGCTGGACTACGGCTTTGACTACCTGGATTACCACTCCCCCTATGACGACATGACCTACCACTGGGCTTGGTACGAAGTGGCCCAGCTGAAGGATCTGGGCGTAGAGCTCCACCCCTCAGGCAGTAACTACCTGCCCAACCAGGGCACCACCCGGGCGGAGTTTACCGCCATGCTGTATACCGCCCTGGAGAAGTCCAACGCCCTGCCCAAGGCCCAGGCCGGAACCGCTGTCCCCACCTTTAACGACATCCAGGGCCACTGGGCCCAGAGCTACATCCAGAAGGCCGCCCAGCTGGGACTGGTGGCCGGGGTGTCCTCCACCTCCTTCGCCCCCGACCGGCCCATCACCCGCCAGGAGATGATGGTACTCATGGACCGGTTCCTGAACCTGCCCGACAAGAGCGGCCTGGGCTTCAAGGATGACAGCGCCATCGCCGACTGGGCCCTGGCCTCCGCCGCCCGGGCCACCGCCGCCGGCCTCTTCCAGGGCACCGACGGCTACCTGATGCCCACCATTGTGGCCTCCCGGGCGGAGTCCGCCACCGTCATCAACCGGGTGCTGGCCCTGGCGGCCTGAACCGCCGAATGAAAAGGAGGACAACCACT
>CASEOA010000110.1 GCA_949289455.1 uncultured Eubacteriales bacterium | reverse complement strand
GCACAGATTGTGATCTTCTTTCCGGCGTGATACGCCGGAAACTCTGCGAGGCCAACAGAGGCGGCCTTCCTGGCCGCCCGTGCCCCCGGCCGAGCCCAGCGCAAGCGGGTCGGACGGGGAGGAGGAGGGACAGCGGAGCGAGCAAGCCCTGGTGTTTACACCGGGGCGAGGGATGCGCAGCTTGTCCCGACGAGAAAGAAGGTTGAAACATTGAGCGGAAAAATCGTGAAAGTCTCCGGCCCGCTGGTGGTGGCCACCGGACTGACCGACGCCAACATGGCCGACGTGGTCCGCGTGGGTGAGCAGCGCCTGATCGGTGAGATCCTCACCATGAACGGCGATGCCGCCTCCATCCAGGTCTATGAGGAGACCTCCGGCCTGGGTCCCGGCGCAGTGGTGGAGACCACCGGCGCCCCCCTGTCCGTGGAGCTGGGCCCCGGCATCATTGAGAACATCTACGACGGTATCCAGCGCCCGCTGGAGGAGATCATGAAGAAGACCGGGGGCAACAACCTGCCCCGCGGCGTGGAAGTGCCCGCTCTGGACCGCCAGAAGAAGTGGGAGTTCAACGCCGTTGCCAAGCCCGGCGATAAGGTGGCCGGCGGCGACGTTATCGGCACCGTCCAGGAGACCAGCGTGGTGCTCCACAAGATCATGATTCCCCCCACCATGCGCGGCACCATCGAGTCCATCCAGTCCGGTTCCTTTACCGTGCTGGACACCGTGGCCGTCCTGGTGGATGAAAACGGCGAGAAGCACGAGCTGACCATGGTGCAGAAGTGGCCTGTTCGTGTGGGCCGCCCCTACAAGCACAAGTATCCTCCTCGTAAGCCCCTGCTGTCCGGCCAGCGGATCGTGGACGCCATGTTCCCCGTGGCCAAGGGCGGCACCGCCGCCATCCCCGGCCCCTTCGGCTCCGGCAAGACCGTCATGCAGCACCAGCTGGCCAAGTGGTCTGACGTGGACATCGTGGTCTACATCGGCTGCGGCGAGCGCGGCAACGAGATGACCGACGTGCTGCGGGAGTTCCCCGAGCTGGTGGACCCCCGTACCGGCGAGTCCCTGATGAAGCGTACCGTCCTCATCGCCAACACCTCCGACATGCCCGTGGCCGCCCGTGAGGCCTCCATCTATACCGGCATCACCATCGCCGAGTACTTCCGTGACATGGGCTACCATGTGGCCGTTATCGCCGACTCCACCTCCCGCTGGGCCGAGGCCCTGCGTGAGATGTCCGGCCGTCTGGAAGAGATGCCCGGCGAAGAAGGCTACCCCGCCTACCTGTCCTCCCGTCTGGCCCAGTTCTACGAGCGGGCCGGCATGGTGGAGTGCATCGGCTCCGATGAGGATCGCCGGGGCTCCCTCACCGCCGTAGGCGCCGTGTCGCCTCCCGGCGGCGACCTGTCCGAGCCCGTGTCCCAGGCCACCATGCGTATCGTCAAGGTGTTCTGGGCCCTGGACGCCTCCCTGGCCTATCGCCGTCACTTCCCCGCCATCAACTGGCTGAACTCCTATTCTCTGTACCTGGACTCCCTGAAGCCCTGGTATGACGAGCACCTGGGTCCCCAGTTCATGGTCAACCGTGACAAGTCCATGTCCATCCTCCAGGAGGAGGCCAGCCTGAACGAGATCGTGCAGCTGGTTGGTAAGGACTCCCTGTCCGCCGGCGACCAGCTCACCCTGGAGACCGCCAAGATGCTCCGCGAGGACTTCCTCCAGCAGAACGGCTTTATGGAGGTGGACTGGTACTCCAGCTACGAGCGCCAGGACAAGATGATCCAGATGATCCTGGACTACGACAAGCTCTGCCGGGCCGCCATCGAGAAGGGCGCCCCCGTGTCCGAGCTGTTCAACATCCCCTTCCGTGAGAAGATGGGCCGCGCCAAGAGCGTGCCTGACGACCAGTTCAAGACGGTCTACGCCGACATGGCCCGGGAAATGGAAGAGGAGATCGAGGCCATTGCGGCCAAGGGAGGTGCTGAGGCATGATCCGTGAATATCGTACCATTCAGGAGATCAACGGCCCCCTGATGGTGGTCCGGAAGGTGTCCGGCGTCACCTACGACGAGCTGGCCGAGATCCAGCTGTCCGACGGCTCCATCCGCCGCTGCAAGGTGCTGGAGGTCAACGGCGACAACGCCGTGGTCCAGCTCTTTGAGTCCTCTGCCGGTATCAACCTGAAGGACTCCAAGGTCCGCTTCCTGGGCCATCCCCTGCAGCTGCCTGTGTCCGGCGACATGCTGGGCCGGGTGTTCAACGGCATGGGCCGTCCCATTGACGGCGGCCCCGAGATCATGGCCGACGAGTACCGGGATATCAACGGCCTGCCCATGAACCCCGCCGCCCGTGACTACCCCAACGAGTTCATCCAGACCGGCATCTCCACCATTGACGGCCTGAACACCCTGGTCCGTGGTCAGAAGCTGCCCATTTTCTCCGGCTCCGGTCTGCCCCACGCCGCTCTGGCCGCCCAGATCGCCCGTCAGGCCAAGGTGCTGGGTGACGACGCCTCCAACTTCGCCGTGGTGTTCGCCGCCATCGGCATCACCTTCGAGGAGTCCGACTTCTTCGTCCAGGAGTTCCGCCGCACCGGCGCCATCGACCGTACCGTGCTGTTCACCAACCTGGCCAACGACCCCGCCGTCGAGCGTATCGCCACTCCCCGTATGGCCCTCACCGCTGCCGAGTATCTGGCCTTTGAGAAGGACATGCACGTGCTGGTCATCCTCACCGACATCACCAACTACGCCGAGGCCCTCCGTGAGGTGTCCGCGGCCAAGAAGGAAGTCCCCGGCCGCCGCGGCTACCCCGGCTACCTGTACACCGACCTGGCCACCATGTACGAGCGTGCCGGCCGCCAGCTGGGCAAGAAGGGTTCCATCACCATGATCCCCATCCTGACCATGCCCGAGGACGACAAGACCCACCCCATCCCCGACCTGACCGGCTATATCACCGAGGGTCAGATCATCCTGTCCCGTGAGCTGTACCGCAAGGGCGTGAACCCCCCGGTGGACGTGCTGCCCTCCCTGTCCCGTCTGAAGGACAAGGGTGTAGGCCCCGGCAAGACCCGTGAGGATCACGCCGGCACCATGAACCAGCTGTTTGCCGCCTATTCCACCGGTAAGGAGAACAAGGAGCTCATGAGCATCCTGGGCGAGGCCGCCCTCTCCCCCACCGACCTGCAGTACGCCAAGTTTGCCGACGAGTTTGAAAAACGCTATGTCTCCCAGGGTGTGGACGAGAACCGCTCCGTTATCGAGACCCTGGATCTGGGCTGGGATCTGCTGAGCCTGCTGCCCAAGGCCGAGCTGAAGCGTATCAAGCCGGAGTATATCGAGAAATACCTCCCGAAAAAGGAGGGATAAATCATGCCGGCCATTAACGTAAACCCCACCCGGCAGGAGCTCACCCGGCTGAAAGGCCGTCTGAAAACTTCCATCCGGGGCCACAAGCTGCTCAAGGACAAGCGGGACGAGCTGATGAAGCAGTTCATGGACGTAGTGCGGGAGAACCGGGCCCTGCGGAAAAAGGTGGAGGAGGGGCTGATGCGTGCCCACGGCTCCTTCACCGTGGCCTCCGCCCTCATGTCCACCGAGATGCTGGAGCAGTCCCTCATGTACCCCAAGCAGGCGGTGGAGCTGGACATGACCTTCCAGAACATCATGAGCGTCAACGTGCCCATGTACCACTTCAAGACCAAGAGCGAGGACGCCGGGGAGATCTACCCCTACGGCTTTGCCGCCACCTCCGGTGAGCTGGACGGCGCCGTGGACGCCCTGTCCGGGGTCTTTCAGGACATGCTCAAGCTGGCCGAGATTGAAAAGACCTCCCAGCTGCTGGCGGAGGAGATTGAAAAGACCCGCCGCCGGGTCAACGCCCTGGAGTATGTGAAAATCCCCCAGATGCAGGAGGCTATCAAGTATATCTCCATGAAGCTGGACGAGAACGAGCGGTCCAACACCATCCGTCTGATGAAGGTAAAGGATATGCTCCTGAAGGAAGCCATCGAGGAGCGCCAGGAAGAGGACGCGAAAGCTGTAAAGGCTTGGAGCGATTCGGCTGAGGCTCCTGGAAAGGTGTAAGGAGCGGCTGTACAGAGTTTTACCGCTTCTGCAATGGAATGAAAAAAGAACAGGCGGTACCCCGTGGATTGCATGGGGTACCGCCTGCTTTTTATGTATTAATGTAAAATGATTCAGGATCAGTAACAGCATCGCAAGCGGGCTGTGGAAAAAGCCTTGCCCAAAAAGGCCGCCCCTGCGGGATGAGATGCAGTGCGCGGGTTCCTGTATTCAGCCGCCAAAGCAAAAGAAAAAGACCTGAAACCATAAGATTTCAGGTCTTTCTGGTGGAGATAAGCGGGATCGAACCGCTGACCTCTTGAATGCCATTCAAGCGCTCTCCCAGCTGAGCTATACCCCCACGACACAATATTCAGTTGTACTTGGTGGAGATAAGCGGGATCGAACCGCTGACCTCTTGAATGCCATTCAAGCGCTCTCCCAGCTGAGCTATACCCCCATATTTGTTGTGATCCGCAGAACGTCGAACCAGCGTTGTATATTCTAGCACGGGCCGCCTGGATTGTCAACACCCATTTTGCTTTTTTTTAATTTTTTTCGTGTTCTGAATAAGGTCCGTCCGGGGGCACAGCCCCCGGACGGGAACGGTCACAGATAAAACTCCGGCTGCCGGGGCTGACCGGCCACCTGGGCCAGCCGCTGTGCGGTGGCCTCAGCGGCCTGGGCAGGCAGGGCCCGGGCGTGGCTGGGGCAGATGGACACGCACCGCATACAGGTGATGCACCGGTCGGCGGCGGTGGCGCCGGGGTCGCCGGTGGGGATGGCCCCGGCGGGGCAGCGGGCGGCGCACAGGCCGCAGCGGACGCAGCGCTGGTCGGCCTGTGGGTGGACGGGCATACCGGGGAAGGGCTTGTAGTTCGGGCTGCCGGGCACGGAGACGGTGGCCTGGGCCTCCGGGGGGAGGGCGGCCTTTTCCAGGACCTGCCGGCCGAATTGGGCAGCCAGCTCCAGGTCGTTCTGGTCGGGCCGGCCGGCGGCCACGGCGGGGGCGATAGAGTGCTGGGCGATGCAGGCCGCGGCGGCGATCACCCGGAAGCCTCCGGCCTCCAGGGCGGTTTTCCACTCCAGCAGGGCGTCCTCATAGGCCCGGTTGCCGTACACCACCAGGGCCACGGCGGGGCCGCTGCCCTGAAGGGCGGCAAGCCGCTCCAGAGCCAGGGCGGGAATCCGGCCGCCAAACACCGGGGCGGCGGCCAGCAGCACCCGATCCCCGGGAATCACCTGGGGGACGGCCGGGACAGACAGGTCGATGACGGTATCATTTCCGCCGGTGATCCCCCGGGCCACGGCGGCGGTGCCGCCGGTGGGGCTGAACAAGGCGGTGATCCAGGGCGCGGTATACATGGCAGACCCTCCTTGTGGTCAGTGGTTTTCCTGGGAGACATCCTCTTCCAGAGGGGCCTTTTTGCCGTGCAGGTACTTGTTCATCACGGCCACCAGGTTGACAGGGGAGAGGGAGTCCTCCACGGTGTGGAGGTACTTTTTAATAAAGAAGATAAGGGCCACCGCCGCCACCCCCAGCAGGGTGTCCATGGAGTCGGTGTGGCTGAGCACCAGCTGACGGGCAATGGCGAAGAGAAGCACGTCGGTGACCGCCCGGGGGGTGTGGAGGATAAGCATCTTGACAAACTCCAGACCCACCACGATGGTCATGGTGGTGGAGAAAAACTCTGTCAGGTCAAAATCCCCAATCGACAGGAAAAACAGGGAGTCCTTGGCAGTGAGCACCATCTGCACCACGGTCATCAACAGGATGAACAGGGCGATGAGCAGCTCCAGGACCCAGGCAATGCGCAGCATGAGCTTCACCACGTTGTTGGATTTCATGTCGGGCTCCTTTCCTCCGCTTCCGGTGGTACTATGGAAATTATAAGGGAAGGGAGGGCTCCCGTCAACGGTTGGAGCATAAGCAATTTTAATCGGGACAAACTAATGGAAAGCCATTGACTTGCCTGGGAATCTATGCTATGATGTCCGCAGTTGAAAAGGGAGTAGTTTAAAGCCATTCCGTCAACATCACGGTCTCTGGACCTGGCGGTATGCACCCCATGAGGTAACAAGACTTTTCGACAACTGCCGTGGTATGCCCGGCGGTTGGCGGAGGGTCTTTTTTTCATGCCTCCGCCAGAATCTGATAGAAAGAAGGGAACCCAATGTCAGAGGTCTATTATCGTAAGACCCCCCAGCAGGCCCTGGAGGCCCAGCAGGCCGCCCCCACGGGTCTGACCGACCAGGAGGTGGCCCGCCGGAGGGAGCAGTTTGGCCCCAACAAGCTGTCCGAGGGCAAGAAAAAGAGCACCCTCCAGGTGTTTGCCGAGCAGTTCAAGGACCTGCTGGTGATCATCCTCATCATTGCCGCCGTTATCTCCGCTCTGTCGGAGAACGTGGAGAGCACCATCGTCATCTTTGCCGTCCTCATCCTCAACGCCATCCTGGGCACCGTCCAGTACCTGAAGGCGGAAAAATCCCTGGAGAGCTTGAAAGCCATGTCCTCCCCCACCGCCAAGGTGCTCCGGGGAGGCGTCCGGGTGGAGATCCCCTCCGCCGACGTGGTGCCCGGGGACATCGTGCTGCTGGAGGCCGGGGACATGGTGGTGACCGACGGCCGCATTTTGGAAAACTTCTCCCTGAAGGTCAATGAGTCCTCCCTCACCGGTGAGAGCGAGGGGGTGGACAAGACCGAGGAGGCCATTGACGCCGAGCAGGTGGCCCTGGGAGACCAGAAGAACATGGTGTTCTCCGGCTCCCTGGTGACCTACGGCCGGGCTACCGTCCTGGTTACCGGTACCGGCATGAATACCGAGCTGGGCAAGATCGCCGCCCTGATGAACCAGACCCAGCAGCGCAAGACCCCCCTCCAGCAGAGCCTGGATGATTTCTCCGCCAAGCTGGCCATTGTCATTATGGCCATCTGTGCCCTGGTATTTGCCCTGTCCATTTTCCGCACCGGCATGGGGGTGCTGGACTCCCTCATGTTCGCCGTGGCCCTGGCGGTGGCGGCCATCCCCGAGGCTCTGTCCTCCATCGTCACCATTGTGCTGGCCATGGGTACCCAGAAGATGGCCAAACAGAACGCCATCATCAAGGACCTGAAGGCGGTGGAGAGCCTGGGGTCGGTGTCGGTGATCTGCTCGGACAAGACGGGCACCCTGACTCAGAACAAGATGACCCCCCAGAAGGTGTATGCCGACGGCTCCCTGTTGGCGGGGGACGACCTGGAGCTGGTGAACGACGTGCAGCGGCTGCTGCTGAAGGCGGCCCTGCTGGCCAGCGACGCCACCAACAACGAGGAGACCGGCACCTCCATCGGAGACCCCACCGAGGTGGCTCTGGTGATGCTGGGGGAGAAGTTTGGAGTCAACGAGGAGATCTACCGGGCCCAGCATCCCCGGCTGGGGGAGCTGGCCTTTGACTCCGACCGCAAGCTGATGAGCACCCTCCACGACATCGACGGCGTGCCCACCCTGTTCACCAAGGGGGCCATCGACGTGCTGCTGGACCGGTCCCGCTGGCTGCTCACCCGGGAGGGGAAGGTGGAGCTCACCCCCGAGCGGAAGGAGACCATCGCCCGGGTGAACATGGAACTGTCCATGGAGGGCTTGCGGGTGCTGGCCTTTGCCTACAAGGAGCTGGAGGCCGTCCGGCCCCTGACCCTGGAGGACGAGGGGGAGTTTACCTTCATCGGTCTGATCTCCATGATCGACCCGCCCCGGCCCGAGGCCATCCAGGCGGTGGCCGACGCCAGACGGGGCGGCGTCCGCACCATTATGATCACCGGCGACCACAAGGTCACCGCCTCCGCCATCGCCCGGCAGCTGGGCATCTTCCGGGAAGGGGACCGGGCGGTATCCGGAGTGGAGCTGGACAACATGTCCGACGCCGACCTGGACCACGCCCTGGAGCAGATCTCGGTGTACGCCCGGGTGTCCCCGGAGCACAAGATCCGCATCGTCAACGCCTGGCAGCGGAAGGGGAAGATCGTGTCCATGACCGGCGACGGGGTCAACGACGCCCCCGCCCTGAAAAAGGCGGACATCGGCGTGGCCATGGGCATTACCGGCACTGAGGTGTCCAAGGACGCTGCCTCCATGATCCTGGCCGACGACAACTTCGCCACCATCGTCAAGGCGGTGGTCAACGGCCGCAGCGTGTACGCCAACATCAAAAACGCCATCCAGTTCCTGCTCTCGGGCAACACGGCGGGCATCTTCTGCGTGCTGTACGCCTCTCTCATGGGCCTGCCGGTGCCCTTCCAGCCGGTGCACCTGCTGTTCATCAACCTGCTCACCGACTCCCTGCCCGCCATCGCCATCGGCATGGAGCCTGCCCGCAAGGGCCTGCTGGACCAGAAGCCCCGGGACCCCAAGACGCCCATCCTGGATCGGCCTCTGCTGGGACGCATCGGGGGACAGGGCCTGCTCATCGCCATCGTCACCATGATCGCCTTCTACCTGGGCTATCAGGGCGGCGACGCCGTGCTGGCCTCCACCATGGCCTTCTCCACCCTCACCCTGGCACGGCTCTTCCACGGCTTCAACTGCCGGGGCAGCGAGTCCATCTTCCGGCTGAAGCTGTCCACCAACCCGGCCTCCATCGGCGCCTTCTTCGCGGGCGTGGTGCTGCTGGGGCTGGTGCTCTTCGTGCCCGGCCTCAAGGGCCTGTTCCTGGTGTCCCCCGCCTTCACCCTGGCCAACCTGGGGGAGATGGTGGGCCTGGCCTTCCTGCCCACCCTGGTGATCCAGCTGGTCAAGGTCATTGCCGGATTGGGCAAGGGGAAAAACTGAGCCTGTCTGCCATAAGGGCCTGCCGCACCCGTGCGGCAGGCCCTTGCCGCACAAAAAACCGGGGCGCGGTGTTTCCACCGCGCCCCTTGCAGGATCGGGATCGGTTTTCGCGCTTCCTTTCGCCTTTCGCCTAAGGGTGAGCTCACCCGGCACCGGCTTAAAAGGAGACGCAGAACCAGGATCTATCCGATCCGATTTCAGTATGCCCCGGTTTTTCAGGCTTATTCAGGAAAAAATCGGTATAGTCCGGCGCATAATTGCCAACACTGGACATAGGATGCTAAGGAACAGTGACAGCCGGCAAGGAGGGTGCCATGAGCGGGACGGGACGGGGATTTTGGCGGAGCAGACGGGAGAGCCAGCGGGAGCAGGCCCGCCGGGCGCTGGTGGAGGGGATGGCCCAGACCAGGGTGCTCATTGCCCAGGCCTACGGGGGCTTTAACGCGGTGGCCGATCCCGATCTCATCGAGTCCTATGTCTTTGAGATCAACGCCCTCCAGGCCCGGTACAGCTACCTGCTGCGGCAGCTGAAAGAATTGGAGGGGGCGGAGGACCTCCCGCTGGAGCGGGCCTGATGGAACAGGAGGGGTGGCATGGAGGGACTGCTGAATTCCCTGCCCTGGGTGATGGGCGGATTGACTCTGGTACTGCTGCTGGCGGTACTCCGCAGGCCCCTGGCCTGGTTGGGCAGGCTGGCCGCACGGACCGGGGTGGGGCTGGGGGTGCTCTACGCCCTCAGCGGCGTGGGGGGACTGGTGGGCCTCCGGCTGGGGGTTAACCTGGTCAACGCCCTGGTGCTGGGGCTGCTGGGCCTGCCCGGCTTCGGACTGCTGGCCGCCCTCAACTGGGCCCTGGCGGTCTAGGCGCGGGATCTGGGAGCCGAAAGGCTCCTCTTTTTTTCAGGTTTGCCAGTCTTAAGGCTAAAACGCTGGTGAAAAATGCCGAATTTATATTTGTGTACAGGTATGTTCACAGTTTTTTAAAATCCGTATCGTAAAATGTTGCACACTGAAAGAAAGAGCAGGGAGTGGAACAGTTTGAAGAGACGATACGCGGCGCTGACCTGTACCCTGGCCCTGTGCGCGGCCCTGACCCTGCCGGTGTGCGCCGCCGGCTTTACCGATGTGCAGCCGGGCGCCTGGTATGAGGCTGCCGTCAACGAGATGGTGGCCGACGGCATTATGACCGGCGTGTCCAGCACCCGATTTTCCCCCAGCGGCACGGTGACCAGGGCCACGGTGGCGGTGGTGATGTGGCGGATGGCGGGAGAGCCCCAGCCCAGCGCCCGGGACAGCTTCCCCGACGTGGCGGACACCGCCTGGTATGCCGCCGCCGCCCAGTGGGCCCATGACGCGGGGATCATCAAGGGCACCGACCAGGGCATGTTCAACGGAGACGGCGCCCTCACCCGCCAGGAGCTGGCGGTGATGCTCACCCGCTACGACCAGTACCGGGGCACCGCCAACCTGGCCCAGGGCGTTTTGGACCTGTTTGACGACGGGGACAAGGTGGCCGGCTGGGCTAAGGACGGCATGGCCCACGCCGTAGGCATGGGCTGGCTGGAGGGGTCCAACAACAAGCTCAATCCGGCAGCCACCACCAGCCGGGCCGAGCTGGCGGTGATCCTCCAGCGGCTGAACACCAAGGCCATGGGTTGACAGTGCCGCCGAGGGATACAGAAAGGAGAAACATCCCAGATGGAAAATTCCAACCTCTTTATGTCCTATCTCCGGGTGACCCAGCATATGTCCCAGCAGTTCCGCAACCACTTTGGCCGGATGGACCTGACCTTTCCCCAGGCGATGGTGCTCACTGTGCTGGGGGAGGAGGGCCCGGTGCCCATCAGCGCCCTGGCCGAGCGCACCGGCAGCGCCAACAGCACGGTCTCCGGCATTGTGGACCGGCTGGAGAAGCTGGGCCTGGCCAAGCGGCAGCGCAGCGAGACCGACCGGCGGGTGATCTATGTGTCGGCCACCAACAAGTACGCCGACCTGCGGAACAAGGCCGCCGCCGATGTACACAGCTATTTCTCCAGCCTGATGGACAGCATGCCCCCGGAGGACCGGGAGCTGGTGGCCGCTGCCCTCCAGAAGCTGGATTACGCCCTGAACCAGGTGGAGGACAAACCATGATGACCACAGAGGGAAGAGGTGGCCTGCGTGCGGCGCGGCGGTTATGATCCCTATCACGGCCGGAGTCGGGGACGCACGGCCCTGAAAATACTCATTGTGATCCTGCTCATTGCCCTGGCCCTGTCGGTGGCCGCCCTGTTCTTGCTGGAGCCCTACATCCGCTACTCCTCCGACGGGGTGCGGGTGGAGCTGCCCTTCTTCCAGAGCACTGGGGAGGCAGAGCCGGAGGAGCCGACGGTGAGCGTCCCCATCCAGGTGGTCACCCCTGAGCCCACCCCATCCCCCACGCCGGAGCCGGAGGAGACCTTCCGGGGCGTAACCATCTCTCTGGAGGAGCTGGAGGGGGCCAAAGACCTGCTGGAGGAGGCCGGGGCTGACGCCGCTATCCTGCCGGTGAAAACCGAGGCGGGCAGCCTGAACTACCAATCCCAGACCGCCTGGGGTACCTCCTCTACCCAGGCCGGCGTCAATGAGACCATCGCCGCTTTCACCGGCGGGGAGCTGTACACCGCCGCCTACCTGTCCTGCTTCCGGGACAACGCCCTGCCCCGGATCGACCGGTCTCTGTCCATTCACAGCAATTCGGGCAACTGGTGGGACGATGAGCAGGTCCGGTGGCTCAGTCCCCTGTCGGCCCAGGCCCGGGCCTACGTGGTCCAGGTGTGCGCCGAGACGGCGGCCCTGGGCTTTGACGAGCTGATCCTGGACAGCTGCTCCTTCCCCGACCGGGGCACCGTCAGCGCCATCAAGAGCGACAGCAATTACGCGCCCGACGCACGGACTCAGACCATGGAGACCTTCTTCCAGGAGCTGGAGACGGCTCTGAAGGATTACCCGGAGCTGAAGCTGTCGGTGGTGACCAGCCTGGAGGTCCTCCGGGGAGAGGACGACGGCAGCGGCCTCACTCTGGATCTGCTGAAGCAATATGCCGACCGGGTGCTGGTGGCCCTCCCCGAGGGGGAGACCGCCCCCGACCTGGAGGGGCTGGAGGTGGTGCCTGTGGTGACGGCGGGCGCCGAGACGGGCTCCTGGGCCATATTGGAGCAAAAAACCGGGAAAACGGCAGAATAAGGCTTGACTTTTTGAAATTGGATTGATATACTACTAGAGCCGCTTTGAATGGGCCACGAAGTGAAGGAACACCTTCCGCCCCCGACAGCGAGCCCGTAATGAAGGAGTTGAAAACGAATGCATGCGATCATTGAGACCGGCGGCAAGCAGTACAAGGTGGCCGAGGGCGATACCCTCTTCATCGAGAAGCTGCCCAACGAGGCCGGCGACGCCGTGACTTTTGACAAGGTTCTGGCCGTCATCGACGGGGACAAGATCACCGTGGGCACTCCCGTGGTGGAGGGCGCCAAGGTGGACGCCTCCGTGGTGAAGAACGGCAAGGGCAAGAAGATCCTGGTCTTCAAGTATAAGCCCAAGAAGGGTTACCGGAAGCGTCAGGGCCACCGTCAGCCCTACACCAAGGTGACCATCGGCGCCATCTCCATGTAAGATGACCACCGTCTCGTTTCACATGGAGGGCGACCGCATTGTGGGCTTTACCGTAAAAGGCCACAGTGGTTACGCCGAGGCGGGGAGCGATATCGTCTGCGCCGCCGTTACCAGCGCCGTCCGCCTGACCGAGTGCGCCATCAACGACGTGCTGGGCCTGGGGGCGTCCGTGAAGGTACGGGAGGCCGACGCCTCCATCTCCCTGCGCATTCCCGGCGGGCTGAGTGAGACCGGCGAGAGCACTTGTCAGACCCTTCTGACCGCCCTCATGGTCCACATGACCAGCCTGCACGAGGAGTACCCCGAAAATATTCTCGTCCTGGAGGCCGACTGACCCCGGACGACCTTTTATCAACCCACAAGTTTGGAGGTGTGACACCATGCTGAACATCGGTATTCAGTTCTTCGCTCATAAGAAGGGCGTGGGTTCTACCCGTAACGGCCGTGATTCCGAGGCCAAGCGCCTGGGCGTGAAGCGGGGCGACGGTCAGTTCGTCCTGGCCGGCAACATCCTGGTCCGCCAGCGGGGCACCCATATCCATCCCGGCGTCAACGTGGGCAAGGGCAGCGATGACACCCTGTTTGCCCTCAAGAGCGGCCGCGTGAAGTTTGAGCGCCTGGGCAAGGACCGCAAGCAGGTCTCTATCGTTGAAATTGCTCAGTAATTATGGGTATACTAAGCCCCGGACGGACTCCCGTTCCGGGGCTTTTTCTGTGAACGGAGGGCGGGCGATTGATAATCGCCCCTACAGGCAGGCCTGTTCCACCCTGTAGGGGCGGTTATCAGCCGCCCGCCGGAACAGACAAGGAGGTATTATGGCAGCACCCTTTGTAGATACCGCCCGCATCACCGTCAAGGCGGGCAACGGCGGCAACGGCGCGGTGGCCTTCCACCGGGAGAAGTACGTGGCCGCCGGCGGCCCCGACGGGGGCGACGGAGGCCGGGGGGGCAACGTGATCCTGGAGATCAACCCCCACATGTCCACCCTGATGGACTTCCGCTACAAGCGCAAGTATGTGGCGGGCAACGGCATGGACGGCCAGGGCAAGCGGTGCTCCGGCAAGGATGGGGAGGACCTGGTCATCAAGGTACCCCGGGGCACGGTGGTGCGGGACGCGGCCACCAACGAGATCATCTGCGACATGTCGGAGACCGACTCCTTTGTGCTGGCCAAGGGCGGCAACGGGGGCTGGGGCAACAAGCACTTTGCCACCCCCACCCGGCAGGTGCCCCGGTTCGCCAAGGCGGGGCTGCCCGGCCAGGAGCGGCAGGTCATCCTGGAGCTGAAGCTGCTGGCCGACGTGGGCCTGGTGGGCTTCCCCAACGTGGGCAAGTCCACCCTGCTGTCCGTGGTGTCCAAGGCCCGGCCCAAGATCGCCAACTACCACTTTACCACGCTCTTCCCCAACCTGGGGGTGGTGTATGTGGACGAGGGGGTGTCCTTCGTGCTGGCCGACATCCCCGGCATCATTGAGGGGGCCGCCGACGGCGCCGGCCTGGGCCACGACTTCCTGCGGCACATCGACCGCTGCCGGCTGCTCATCCATGTGGTGGACGTGTCCGGCTGCGAGGGCCGGGACCCGGTGGCCGATTTTGAGGCCATCCAGGAGGAGCTGAAGCAGTACGGCCCCGACCTGGCCTCCCGGCCCATGATTGTGGCGGGCAACAAGGTGGATATCGCCTCTGACCGCACCGGGCTGGAGGCCCTGAAGGCCCATGTGGAACAGCTGGGGATGCCTTTTTACGAGATCTCCGCCGCCGCCCAGATGGGCACCCGGGAGCTGATGCTGGCCGCCGCCCGGGAGCTGGAGCACCTGCCCCCCATCACGGTGTACGAGCCCACCTATGTGGAGCGGCCTCCGGAGGTGGACACCTCGGAGCCCCTCAGCATCATCCACGAGGAGGACACCTGGATCGTGGAGGGCCCCTGGCTCCAGCGGCTCATGGCCAATGTCAACTTCGGGGACTACGAGTCCCGCAACTGGTTCGATAAGATGCTCCGCCAGTCCGGCCTCTTCGACCGGCTGGAGGAGATGGGCATCCGGGACGGGGATATCGTGTCCCTGTACAACCTGGAGTTCGAGTACCAGCGGTAAACAAATACCGGGCTGCCGTCTGTGGGCAGCCCGGTATCTCTTTTGCGTGGGGGAAGCGGCATCCGCGCTCAGAGGAAAAAGCGCCAGTACAGCCAGCCGCCCAGGGCCAGTTGGGCGATGAGGATGGCGGGCAGGCCCCACTTGAAGTACCAGTGGCGGGTTTTGTGGCGGAAGGCGTACATGCCCAGAATGGCCCCGGAGGAGCCCCCCAGCAGGGCCACCAGGAAGAAGGTCTTTTCCGGCACCCGCCACCGGTTCCGTTTGGCCTTCCATTTATCGGTGCCCATAAGGATAAAGTCCAGCAGGCTGGCAAGGCCCACCCAGAGTAAGATCCAATCCAGCATAAAATCTCCCTCCTTATAAGAGATTGCTACCAGTATAGCATCCCTGTCAAGGGGCGGTTGCCAGGGGAGAAAAACTGTGCTATGCTGGACACACTACGGCACAGGAGGACGAGATGACCAAGACCGAACTGCTGAACAAGCTGGCCCGGGACGGGGAGGAGCGGCTGCTGCTGGCCCGGGCCCTGGACAAGCTGGAACTGGCCCGCACCCGGTCGGTGCCCGGCCACACCGGCTTTTTATCCCCACAGGAGCGCTTCAGTGTGGAAAACCTGCTGAACGCCAGCGGTCACCCCCGCCATCTGTTTTTCGGCGGGTTTGAGGGGGCGGAGCGGACGGTGTGCGCTTTCCTGCCCGACTGGCAGGAGGAGGACCAGTGGCTGGACAGCGACTGCCCCATCCGGGCCCTCCGCTGTACCTGGTCGGGGGGAACTCTGAGCCACCGGGATTTCCTGGGGGCTATCCTGGGCCTGGGGCTGGACCGGGAGAAAATCGGGGACCTGCTGGTGGGGGAGGGAGAGTGCCACATCCTGGCCCTGGAGGAGGTGGCCGATTTTCTGGCGGCCAACCTGGACCAGGCGGGCCGGGTGCGGCTGAAAACCGCCCCTGTGGAGCTGGCCGATCTGAAGCCCCCGGAGGTGAAGGTCAAACCCATCCGGGACACCGTCAGCTCCCTGCGGCTGGATGCGGTGGCGGCCTCCGGCTTCTCCCTGTCCCGGGGAAAGGCCGCCGACCTGATTTCCTCGGGGAAATTCCAGCTCAACCACCGGGAGTGCCTCAAGCCCGACCGGGCGGTGGCGGCGGGGGATGTGCTCAGCTGCCGGGGCCTGGGGAAGTGCGTGCTGAAAGAGGTGGTCGGCCCGTCCAAAAAGGGGCGCATCATGATTTTACTGGAGCGATATGTGTAATGGACGAGAAGAAGATCAAGCGTATCAACGAGCTGGCCAAAAAGGCCAAGAGCGAGGCGGGTCTCACCCCGGAGGAGATGGTGGAGCGAGACCTGCTGCGGCAGGAGTATATTGCCGCTTATCGGAACAACCTGGTGGCCCAACTGGAGAACACCTATATTGTGGAGCCCGACGGCACCCGCCACAAGCTGGGGAAAAAGCCCTGAGTGCCGGAGCTGGGCCGGGAGGATAAAAACGGGGCTGCCGCGTACAGACGCGGCAGCCCCGTTTTATTACAGGCGGGGGTGGTTCTCCCTCAGAGCCT
>CASEOA010000109.1 GCA_949289455.1 uncultured Eubacteriales bacterium | reverse complement strand
TCCTCCCCCTGGAGGAGCCGGCCGGCCTCGTCCACGGGAAGCCCGGCCAGGCGCTTGCCGTCCACATGGGTGATGATATCCCCCGTCTGGAGCCCGCCCTTGTCGGCGGCGGAGCCCTCAAAGACCCGCTCGGTGAGCAGCCCCTTCTCCACCAGGGAAAAGGTGCCGCCCACCCCCACCAGCACGGTGTCCTCCATGGAGGAGGTGAAGAGCTGGTACTCCTCCGGGGTGAAGTACTGAGTGTAGGGGTCTCCCAGGGCCTCCAGCATCTGCTGGATGGTTTCCTGGTTCAGCACGGTCTGGGGAATGTCGTCAATATAATACTGCCGCAGCAGTTCCCTGCACTGGTCGGGAGTGAGGGCCTGGGCGGCGGTGGAAAACAGCAAAGTAAAAGCCAGCCCAAGAGCGGGCAGGCGGATCAGTCGTTTCATAGAGAGCCTCCTGGCATTATGTTACCTAATAACATCTCTATTGTAAAGCAACCTTGGGGGCGGGCGCAAGGCCCACCCCCAAATTGTAGCAATTTGTCATTATTCTGAAAGTTGCTGAAAGAGCGCCGGGCCCTGCCGCCGCACCAGGGCAAAGACCCCGCCGGCGGCCAAAGCCAGTACGGCGGCGTAGACGCCTAAAACGCCCGGGGCACCCAGGTCGTCCAGGAAAAAGAGCCAGATCAGGAAGAAGGGGACGAGCAGGACCATGGGCAGGAAGGTGGTCAGCACGGCGGACATGGACTGCTTGACCACCACCGCGTCGTTGACGGCGTCCAGCTTGGGGAAGCGCAGGTTGAGCCACAGCCCCAGCGGGGCGCACAGCAGAGCAAAGAGCAGGCTGTCCGCCAGCAGCAGGACCCACTCCGCCGGAGAGAGGGCGAAGGACAGGGAGAGCAGCAGCCAGCCCACCAGCAGGCAGGGCAGGGTGACCAGCAGCTGGAAGGCCATTTTCATGCCCAGGATCGTGGAGACGGGAATGGGGGCGCACTGGAGAAGCCAAATCTGCTTGCCCTCCAGGCTGATGGAGGAGGCGGTGATGGCCACAGTGGACAGGCAGAAGCCCAGCCCCATCATAAGCAGGGGGGACAGGGACAGCCCGTCGGTCATGGTCAAAAAGTGGGCGATGGACTCCCGGTTGAGCAGGGCGGCCACGCCCGCCCCGGGGATCAACAGCAGCCCGATGCCGGTGTTGAACACATAGACGGGGGTGCCCAGCCACCGGCGGGCCTCCTTCCGCAGCAGAGCCCCCCGCTGTCCGGCGGCGGTCAGCTTGCCCAGCTTGTAGTCCGAGCGGGAGCGGTGGGTGGAGAGACGGGTGATGATGGCCTTGTACTGCCAGGCAAAGAGCCATGTCACCGCCAGGAAGGGGATCAGGCACAGGACCCACAGCCCCAGCAGCTGGAGCGGCTCCCCGCCGCCAACTCCGTTGGCCAGCATGAGAAAGGGACGGCCCCAGCTCTGGAAGAAGGCCAGGATGGCAGGAACGGCGTTCCCTACGTTGTTAATGGCGCTCCCCAGCCAGAAGGCACCCACCAGGATCAGAGCCAGAAGGAGCAGCTGGAGCAGGGAAGAGGCCAGGGCCTTTTTGGGAAAGCGGCTGGACAGCCAGGCCAGTACAAAGCCCACGATCAGGGTGAGCAGGGTGGGCAGCAGGTTGAGAAAGAGTGCGCTCACCAGCAGCAGGGGGAGTACCGGCCAGCCTCCCGGCCCGCCGTACCACAGGTAGATCACCCCGGCAGGCAGCAGCACAAAGACGGTGGACACCAGGTTCTCCAGATAAAGGGCCAGAGTGCGGGAGAGCATAAGCACAAAGGGGGAGATGGGCAGGGAGAGCATCAGATCATTGTCCTTGGCCCCGAACACCACCCCCTGAGCGGCGAAGAGGGAAAAGAAAAAGCCCAGGATCACCGCCACCAGGGACATGAGCACCAGCAGTACCGGCAGGGCCCCCACCGGGGCCAGCTGCTGGGCCAGCAGAGCACTGTACAGCCCGGAGATATACACCGACAGACCGGCCACCAGGGCCAGGGCCCCCAGGCCGGAGAAGGAACGCTTTTTCCTGCCCACCCGCATGGTGGACAGCAGGGCCTTGAAGTTGAGCCACAGCAGCGCCCGGAAGTTAGCCATGGCCATCCCCCTCCAGCTCCAGGAACAGGTCCTCCAGGGTGGAGTCCCCCACCAGCTCCGCCGTGTTGCCCATGCGGATGAGCCTGCCCTGCTTGATGATGGCGATGCGGTGGCACAGCTTTTCAGCCACCTCCAGCACATGGGTGGAGAAGAACACGGAGCCTCCCTCCTGACACAGCTCCGCCCAGAACTGCTTGAGCAGGTGGGCCGCCGTGGGGTCCAGGCCCACAAAGGGCTCGTCCAGCAGCAGCAGCCGGGGCCGGCGGATGAGGGCGGAGATGAGGGCCAGCTTCTGCTTCATGCCGTGGGAATAGCTGCCGATGGGGCTGCCCAGATTGCCGGTGAGCTGGAAGGCCCCGGCGTATTTTTCGATCAGGTTCCGCCGGGCGTCCCCGGGGATCTGATAGATATCCCCGATAAACGTAAGAAATTGAATGCCTGTGAGGAAGTCGTACAGATCCGGGTTGTCCGGCAGAAAGGCGGTGGCCCGTTTGGCGGCAAGGGTGTCGGTGCGGATGTCGTGGCCGTCGATGGCGATGGAGCCCTGGTCAAAGTCCATTACCCCTGCCACCGCCCGGAGGGTGGTGGTCTTACCCGCCCCGTTATGGCCGATGAAGCCAAAAATCTCCCCCGGGGCGATGTGGAGGCTCAGGTCGTCCACCGCCTTCACGCCCTTGGAATAGGTTTTGGAAAAATGCTCGATGCGCAGCATACTCAGCCCTCCAGAATGCGGACGGCGGTTCCGTAGGCCGTGACCTCCGCCGCCCCCTGCATCACCGAGGAGGTGGTGTACCGCAGGCCAATGATACCGTCGGCTCCCATGGCTGCGGCCTCGTCCACCATGCGCCTGGTGGCGATCTGCCGGGCCTCCGAGAGCATCTCGGTGTAGCCCACGATTTCGCCTCCCACCAGGGTTTTCATCCCGGCCATGAAATCCTTGCCGAAGTGCTTGGACTGCACCACACTGCCGGTAACGATCCCAAGCGCCTGGATCTTTTTGTCTGGCACATAATCAATATTGAGCAGCAGCATATGAGTTCCTCCTTTATAAACTTGGTTGGACGTATGCTGTCAGATACCAATGACTCTCTCTCCCGGAGATTCCCTCTGTGGTACTGGGTATACCCTGCCGCGGCGGGAAAGTCAAGAGGGAACCTGAAAAATCGGGCATATTTCTTTCGGATTGGGACATACTGGAGAAAAAGGAGGGATTTCTGTGGACATGACCAACGAGGAATACAGCCGCTATGTCTCGGGTATGGCGAAGCCGTCCCCCATGGGGAAGGACCTGATATGGGCCTTTATGGTGGGCGGCTTGATTTGCACCCTGGGACAGGCCCTGAGCCAGCTGTATCAGAGCCTGGGGCTGGACAAGGAGACCGCCGGCTCGGCGGTGTCGGTGACCCTGATCTTCCTGGCCGCCCTGCTCACCGGCCTGGGGTGGTTTGACTCCATCGCCAAGCACGCCGGGGCGGGCACCCTGGTGCCCATCACCGGATTTGCCAACGCGGTGGCCTCCCCCGCCGTGGAGTTTCGCAGCGAGGGCCTGGTGATGGGCGTGGGAGCCAGGATGTTCACCATCGCCGGGCCGGTGCTGGTGTACGGCATCAGCGCCAGCGTAGTCTACGGGGTGGTGCTGGTGCTCCTCCAGCGGCTGTAGGCAGGCCCGGGCCGGGGGGATGCTCTACCCCCCGGCAGACTAAAAAATTATGGAAAATAAATAAAAAACACTTGACAAACCGGGGAGTATTTAGTATACTTGAGCCAGAAAAGAAAGAGGTGAACCCAATGGGCTAGTAAAGCTCATCCACCCAAGTGCCTAAGCGCTGCGGAAGTGTTGAAGATAAAAATTTCAGCAAAGCACATGTTCCCAACAAACTCAGTGAAGCGAGAAGACCCGGGAAACCTCTGATGCGAAATTCGCTGAAGACGGAAATCAAGGGCAAGCATGTTGCAGGAGACAAGTGATTCCTGAAATCTGAATGATACAATCTCTTCCGAAGCGTGGCAAATCTGTAGAAAGTAGAGGTTAATCTATGATCGAACCCCAGGTCGAAAAGTAGCCCCCCGGTCGCGTTGGATGACCGGGGGGTTGTGCTATTCTGATAGAATTTTCCTCCGCTGCTGCCCGGTGGGCAGGGCGGTTCTTTTTTTGCGCCAAAAGGCCCGTACCGGCTTAAATAAGCCGGTACGGGCCTTTTTTGCATTTTTAAAAAATTTTTTTCCACTGGGTGTACGGAAACGTACCACTTTTGGGGGGTGGCAGCCTATTAGTGAAGGAGGCCTGCGGCGGCTGGGGAAAGGAGGTGTGGATGTCCGCACGCGGGTGTCCTGAATCAGCAGCCGAGAGAGGAGGAATGGGCAGTGAGCACACTGGCGGAGCTGTCGGCGGAGTACCGGGCGGCCGCCGTCAGGCTGCGGCTGGCGATTGAGGACCGACAGGCCCGGGCAGCGGGAGGGGACAACGTGGCGGTGCGGGAGATCGCTCTGCTGCGGCAGATGCTGGGGGAGATGCGGGATCTCCGGCAGCTGACCGAGGGATACTATACCCGGCCCCGGAACGGGCATTACACCACCTCCACCCTCCATGCGCCACGGGTGGACGCCGCCAAGCGATGAACGGGGCGGCAGAGGTGCGGGCCCGGGTAAAGGCGCTGCGGGAGGAAAAGGCCGCCCTCCAGGCCAGGCTGGCAGAGGACGGCGGAGAGAAAGCCCTTCGTCTGGAGCTGGCCCGGGTCGAGGAGGATCTGGTGGACTGTGCCCGGCGGCTGCGGGAGCTGATGCCCGGCCACAAGATCAGCCGGGGGACCACCTGGGCCGGCGTGGACGGCTGGCGGTGGGATCGGCTCCAGTACAAGAACTGGGCTGAGCTGGAGGGAGTGGAGGCATCCCAGGGCCCTACGGAGCACGACAGGATGCGCTTGGCCCTGGAAGGGGCCAAGGGGGGACTGACCCCCGCCCAGAGCGCCTATCTGGACCAGACCGGGACAGGAAAGCGCCCGGCCCAGGTGGCCCGGGAGGCCGGCCGGCACCGCTCCACCGTGTGCCGCACCATGCAGCGGGGCCAGAAGCAGCTGGCCGCCGACGCCCAGGCCCTGTACCAGCTGCTGGGGCGCCGGGAGGGCGGCCCCCTGGTGGTGGACCTGGGGGAGCCGGAGGTCCTGAAAGCGGTGCTGGAGCGGCTCACCACCCGGCAGCAGACCTATCTGTATCTCTACTACGGGGAGTGGCTCTCCCTGCGGGAGATCGGCTCCCTGCTGGGGGTGGACCACGCCTCGGTGCTCCGGTCCATCCGGTGCGGCCTGCGCCGCCTGGAGGGGTTGGCCCTGGGGGAACAGATCGAGGTGCGGGGGCTGGACAGCCTGGAGGAGCGGCTCATGGCCCACTTCAACGACCTGCCCCCGGAGGAGGAGCCCCGGAAAAAGCGGACCTACCGGAAGCGAAACGCCCCCACACGGGTGACGGGGCCGGTGGCCCTAGCCCCTCGGCTACTACGGTTGTTTCGGGGCGGCGCAGTCCGCTGTGCGGTTTTGGGGGAGAAAGTTTCTGCCCCGCACGAACCCCGGTGGGGCAGCGGCCGGCTGCTGGCCTGGCTGGAACAACAGGGGTCGGGCCGGCCGGAGAAGAAGTCCCTGTTCCGGAGGCTGCTGTACCATCTATTTTCATGTATCAGGAGGGAACTGTATGTTGACCATCATTGAGATTGAGGCCAGAGCGGACGGAGGCCATGGCCTCCAAAGCCAGAGCCGCCGGACGGAGTGCTGGCTGGAGGGCTGGATTGCTGTGCCCCCGGAGCTGGAGCAGGCGGTCTGGGATTGCCGTGGGTACTGTACCTTGGACATCCAGGATGGGGTGTTGGTGGGACTGACCCCCGGCGAGGCGCCGGAGCCGCCCGCGCCGGAGCCTACGGACACTGAAATCTTGAATACTTTACTGGGGGTGAGCGTATGACCAGAATGCAGGCGGCGGAGCAGCTGCGGCGGGTCATGCAGATGTTTGCCAATACGTTGAGTGCGGAGCAGGCTCTGGAGGTGGCGGCGGTCTACCCGGCCTGGGAGACTGGGAAGAACTACGCCGTGGGGGATATCATTTCCTACGGCATCAACCAGGTGGGGGACCCTCAGCTGTACAAGGTGGTGCAGGCCCACACCAGCCAGGCGGATTGGCTGCCCGGCCAGGGCACCGATAGCCTGTACGACGCCTTTGGGCTGAACCAGGCGGGCTATCCGGTGTGGAGCCAGCCCACCGGAGCCCATGACGCCTATAACCAGGGAGACATTGTGGACTACAACGGTACCCTGTACCAGTCCCTCATCGACGGCAACGTGTGGGCCCCTGACGCATATCCGGCGGGGTGGGAGGTGTACACTCCGTGATACGGTTTGAAGACTGGAGCATTGCCTGCGAAGGGAATGTAGTGGCACGCCAGTATGATAACCTGACCCGGGAGCTGAGGGTAGAGGGAAATCTGCCCCAGGGCTGGTCTTGGGACCTGCTGGTACAGGTGGGAAAGTACCTGGATGTAATCCGGCTGGAAGAACGGGAGGGCGGACTCTGTGTGGTTCTGACGGCGGATATGCTGGCCATGTCGGGCTACTATGTGCTCCAGCTGCGGGGGACGCAGGGGGAAAAGACCCGGCACACCAACACGGTGCAGGCCTATATCAGCCCCAGCCTGTCCGGGGACGCCCAATGGCCCGAGCTGCCCAATGCGTTTTCCCAGGCGGAGAAGGCCATCCGGGCGCTGTATGAGCACCCGCCCATCCCTGGGGAAGAGGGTGTGTGGCAGATCTGGGATGTAGAGGGGGAGCAGTACATCGACTCAGAGCTGCCGCTGCCCGAAATGCCTGTAGGTCCGCCTGGTCCCCAGGGCGAGCAGGGCCCACAGGGTATTCAGGGTGAGACGGGACCTCAGGGCCCAAAAGGTGATACAGGCGAAACCGGTCCTCAGGGCCCCAAGGGCGATACAGGAGAAACCGGTCCTCAGGGCCCCAAGGGGGATACGGGTGAGACCGGCCCCCAGGGCCCCCAGGGCGATACAGGCGAAACCGGCCCCCAGGGC
>CASEOA010000108.1 GCA_949289455.1 uncultured Eubacteriales bacterium | reverse complement strand
ACAGCCCGTTTACGGGCGGCAAGTAGCAGTCCTTACGCAGTTGGCAGATCGTATTACGCGTTGTACGCGTCCGCGAGGAACAAAGGGCTATGCCCGCATAGTGACAACCACCAGCTTCGCTGGTGGATGTGTTCATTGCTGTTAACCCAGGCCGCTGATGATAAGGTTCACCGCCATCAGAGGCAGCAGGACATAGGCCACCAGGGAAATTTTTTCCTTGTCAATTTTGCGGAACAGTTTTAACCCCAGCACGCCTGCCAGCAGGGCGGCCGCGGCGGAGGCGACCAGCAGCGGGGCCACCTGTAGATTGATGTTGTGGTAGACCAGTAGATGCATGGCGCTGGAGTAGAGGCCTGAGATCAAAAAGCTGAACTCCAGGCAGGCCTTCATCCCCAGGGGTGAGGGGCATACGTTCATGTAGTAGAGAAGCAGGAAGGGGCCCACGATGTTGAACATCCCGGTGGACAGCCCGGTGATGAGGCCGGCGCCCACGGCGGTGTACCAGCGGTTGGGGAGGGCCAGCTTGCGACGGCGCATGAGAAAGAAAAGGGCGGTGACCAGCAGCAGCAGTCCGGCCAGGATGATCCGCAGCAGCAGCTCATGGAACTGGTCCAGCATATAGAGGCCCAGGTTGACGGTGACCAGGCAGGAGAGCAGAGGCAGCACAATGCGCCGCAGCTCCAGCTCCTTCCGCAGGGTCAGTGTCATCTGGATTCCGATGGTTACCACTGTGACCGCGGAGATGGCGGAACACTCCCACATGGGGAGAAACACCGGCATTACGGCCATGGACAAGAGGGCGTAGCCGAAACCGGTGGCGCCCTGGAAAAAGGCAGCGGCAAAGTTGATGGCCGCCACCAGCAGGATAGACCAGACCTGTTCCATAGGGATCTCCTTTCTGGGTGGAATGAAAAAGCGGGGCGGCCGTCCGGCCGCCCCGCTGATGGTTTACCACCATTTAATCTGTTCGGTGACGTGATTGCGGATCTCGATGAAGTCGGGGGCGGTTACGTCCCGGGGACGAGGCAGATCCACCCGTACCTCCTCCTTGATGTGGGCCGGCTTGTTGGTCAGGATCAGAATCCGTTCAGCCAGGTAGACGGCCTCCTCAATGTTGTGGGTGATAAAGACCACCGTGGTGCCGGTCTCTTTCCACAGGCGGACGACCTCGTCCTCCAGATAGAACCGCAGCTTGATATCCATCTGGCCGTAGGGCTCGTCCATGAGCAGCAGGTCGGGCTGAAGGGCGAAGGCCCGGCCGATGATGATGCGCTGGGCGGTGGAGACGGAGAGCTGATGGGGATACCGCTTGCGGAATTCCTCCAGACCCAGGAGCTTGATGATGTTTTCCACCCGGCGGTCAATCTCGTCCTTGGGCATCTTCTTGATTTCCAGGCCGAACCGCAGGTTCTGTTCCACGGTGAGCCAGGGCATGGAAGAGGGTTCCTGGAATACCACCGCCAGGCTGTGCTTCTTGGGGTCGGCGGGCTCGCCGTCGATGTACAGCTCCCCCTTGGTGGGCGTGTAGATGCGGGTGAGCAGGTTGAGGAAGGTGGTCTTTCCGCAGCCGGTGGGGCCCACCACGCAGAGGAACTCGCCCTTTTTGATGTTGAAGGACACGTCGTCCAGGACATGCAGGTCCCCAAAATATTTGGTCAGGTGCTCCACCCGCACTTTATATTCTTGATCGCTCATAGAGTACCTCCCATATCAAAGCGCCAGATCTGTATTGTCCGAGATCTCGGACCGGATGCGCAGGAAATCCGGGGACGTGGTGTTTCTGGGCCGTTCCAAAACGCTCAGGTCGTAGACCTGCTTGACCTTGGCGGGGCAGTTGCTCAGCAGCACGATGCGGTCGGCCAGGTAGACGGCTTCCTCGATGTTGTTGGTGACAAAGATGATGGTGCGCTTCTCCTGTTCCCAGATGCGCAACACTTCTTCCTCCATGGCGTACCGGGTCTGGGCGTCCAGCTGGCCGAAGGGCTCGTCCATCAGCAGGATTTGGGGATTGTTGGTATAGGCCCGGGCAATGCCCACCCGCTGCTTCATGCCGCCGGAGAGTTCGTGGGGGTAGGACTTCTCAAAGCCCTTCAGCCCCACCAGGTCAATGTATTTCTGGGCAATGGCCCGGCGCTTGTCCTTGCTGACGCCGGCCACCTCCAGACCAAATTCCACGTTGCCCATAACCGTCCGCCAGGGCATCAGATTCAGAGACTGGAACACCATGCCGATGCGCTTGTCGCTGCCATGGACCTCCTCGCCGTCCAGGTAGACCCTGCCGCCGATGGGCCGCTCCAGCCCGGCGATGATGTTCATCAGCACCGTCTTGCCGCAGTGGCCGGGGCCCAGTATGACCAGAAACTCGTTGTCGTAGACCTCCAGGGACACATTCTCCGCCGCGTCCTTGACCGAATCGCCCACGACGTAGCTCTGACAGATGTTTTCCAGCTTCAGAATTACTTTCTTTTTCTCGTCCATGGGCAAATCAACCTTTCTGCAATCTGCGTGATAATGGCCAGGATGGCGCCGACAATACCAATGGCAATCATGCCGGTCAGGACCAGGGGCATATCGATGGAGTCCATGCCCCGGGAAATCAGGAAGCCCACGCCGGAGTCGGCGCCCAGCATCTCTGCGGCCAGCACCACCATCCAGGCGGCGCTGGTGGAGGTGCGCACACCGGCGAAAATCGCGTCCAGAGAGGCGGGAATGGCGATCTTGAACAGCCGCTGTTTGGGTGTGGCATTAAAGACAGTGCCCACATCCAGGTACATTTTGTCCACCGAGCTCAGACCCGCCTGGGTGTTTACCACGATGGAGGCCAGGGAGCCGAAGATCACGATAAGGACCTTGGGAAACTCGCCGGCGCCAAACCACAGGGTGATGAGGGGAATCCAGGCCAGAGGAGGCACCGCCCGGAAGGCGTTGAACAGAGGCCCGAAGAAGGCGCGGGCCCGGGGACACCAGCCCAGCAGCACGCCGAAAGCGATGCCGGCGGTCCAGTCAAAGATCAGGGCCAGGCCGATACGCCGCAGGCTCACCAGAGAGTGACCAATCAGGGTCAGCTTTTTGACCGGATTGGTGAACAGGCGCACGGTGCGCTCCCAAACCGCCTGGGGGGTGGGGAAATTGCTGTTGGCGCCGGAGGAGGCCAGCAGCCACAGGGCCACCAGCAGGAGCAGAGAGACAATGGGGAGGATACGGTAGAGGACTTTGAGCCGCTGCTCACGGAGTTCCGCCGCGCTCATATGTACGGTTTTCTGTTCCATACTACACATACCTCCATCCAAGCAGAAGCCGTTCCAACCAGTTGATCACAGCGGAGATGACCACGCCCAGCACACCGATCACCACAATGCCCAGAATAATCAGATCCACCCGGGCGTAGGAGCGGCCCATCAGGATCATGTACCCCAGGCCGCTGGAGGCGGCCAGCATCTCGGCGGCCACCAGGGTAGCCCAGGCGTTGCCGATGGCTACCTTTACCCCGGCAAAGGTCATGGTCAGGGAGGAGGGAATGCCTACCTTAATAAATACGGTGAAGTAAGAGGCGCCGAAGGTCTTGCCCACGTTTTTCAGAACCTCTTTGGTCTGCCGGATTCCGGTGTAGGAGTTGATCAGGCAGGGCACAAAGGCGGCGAAAAACACGATAAAGGATTTCGCAGGCAGGCCGATGCCCAGCCAGACAATGGTCAGGGGGATCCAGGACACTGGGGGAATGGGGCGGATGATCTCAAATATGGGGCGAAGGAAGCTGTCCGCGCCCCGGTACCAGCCCATCAGCCAGCCCAGCGGTACGCCGATCACCACGGCCAGCAGGAAGCCCAGCAGGGCCACCTGAAGGCTGGACCAGATGTGGACCAGCAGCACTGCGCCGTCGGGGGTGGGATCGGAGAGTTTGATGACAAACAATTTCAGAACTTCCAGTACATCGCACAGCTTTTTGGAATCCACCAGCCCGGCCAGGACCAGGCCCTCCCAGATGATGAGGAAGAGCAGGACTCCTGCGATGGAGAGGGTAATATTGCGGTAGGTGATCCGGTGCTTTTCGCGCTGCACCAGTGCGACCCGTTCGGCCGCGGTCATCTCACGGTTTGGCTCACTCAAAGGACATCCCTACTTTCTGAGCTTAGTTTCAAAACGATATGCAGAGGCCGAGATGCGCTCTGCGGACATTTGAACCGGTCTGCGGAAGGGGGAGCCGGGGCGGTTCACCCGTCCGCAAAGCGAATCTCACCCCTCCCGCCCCGGCGGGGCAGGAGGGTGAATCGCCGCGGGCTGTTTAACCGCCCAGCATATCCTTCACCGCCAGCGCGATGGAGTTATCAACTTGCTGGCCGTCCAGGAACTGGGTGCGCTGTTCGTCGGTGTAGCTGCCGACGCTGACAAAGAAGTCAAATCCGGAAAGGATATCGTTCTCGATTTGCAGCAGGTCACGGGAGGTATACTTGCCGGCATCATCGGGCTTGGTGGTGGTGAAGAGGGCAATATACTCTTCGGTGGTGGGGCAGCGCCACCACTCGATGGTGCGCTGGGCAATGCTCTCGTCGCAGAGGAAGCCCTCCTCGTCACAGTGGGCCAAATACCAGGCGGCGGCCTGAGCGGCGTTGCCCTCGGATTCGGTGACCCACTCATAGGTCTTGTGGAACACAGCCACAGCGGTGGCTATCAGTTCGGGATTGCTCTCCATAATGGAGGGCTGGGCAAAGGTGCAGCAGGGGAAGGGCAGATCCAGCTGGCCAGAGTCGGTGACCCGGACAAAACCGGCGTCCTCGGCGGACAGGGCGATGGCGTTCCAGCAGACCAGGGCGTCCCCCGTGCCGCCGTTAAAGCCGGTCAGGCCGTTGGCGTTATCCATGTTGACGCTCTCCACGTCGGACAGAGCCAGTCCCATAGTCTCCAGGTACTGGGCCAGCACAGCCTGGCCGGTGGTGCCGGCGGGATAGACCACGGTGGCGCCTTTCCACAGGTCGGGGTTGGTGGGGTCCTTGGCAAGGTCGGAGTCGGGCCGCACAAAGATTGCCATGTTTTCCTCGTAGTCGGTCACGTCTACCAGGGCGAAGTCGTAGCCGGCCAGGGCGGTGCACACGCCGCCCAGACCACAGGAGGCGATGTCCCATTCGGAGTTGGCCTCCATCATGGCGGGGCCGCCGGTGAAGCATACGTACTCCACGTCGATGTTCAATGCGTTGAACACCCCCAGGTTGTCGGCAAACAGGAAGGCGTAGGACAGAGGAGAGCCGGTAAAAAAGCCGATGCGCAGGGTCTGGCGCTCCTCAAAGGGGGTCAGGCCGTAGGTCAGATCCTCGGGCGCCGTGGCGCCATCCACCAGTTCCACGCCGCCGGCGGGATTGTCAGGGTCGGTGGCTTCGCCGCCTCCGCCAGTACAGGCGGCCAGGGCAAAGACCATGACCAGGGAGAGGAGCAGAGCAAGGAGGCGTTTTGCGTGCGTTCTTTTCATTGTGTGTTCCGTCCTTTCTTTCAATATATCCACAGGGAGACTTGTCCTCCTGGAATGGGGGAAAAAGCTCCGATGTGATCCGGCGAGATGCCGCAGCTGCCGCGAAAGGGCGGCTGCCGGGCCTGGCTGTGAATAGGCAACAACTGCCTGTGGCACTGTGGGATGGGGCGGATTTTGTTATGTATGTTGCGCATACTTATGTGAAATATTTTAGTGAATAAAAAGCGGGTTCAGAAAAAGTAAACGGATAAGTACTAGCAAAACGCTTAATTGACAAAGATTTAACAAGGTTCTAATTGTATATATTATCCGTGGCTTGATGATAGCACTAAAAAAATTGGCCTGTCAATGACTATTTACGCAAACGTTTGCTTGTGCGCGAAAATGCAGCAAATAAAAATAGCTTGAAATTATATGTGGATTTTTTGGAATGGTAAATGATGTTATCTTAATAAAATAAGTGATAATAATGGAAAATAAATATTTTTAAACGGAATATAGCAATTCTAATGCGAATTTATGCAATCGTTTGCGCAAATTGAAGTTTCTATTGCGTAAATCCTGTAGTACAATGATCCATGTAAAGAGCGACAGGGCCGGCCTGCTTTGGCTCGCTCAGCGCGCAGAATGCCGGTAGAGCTCATTGATAGAAGGAAGGAAACGATGATGTCGGTAATGTTGTTCTGTATTGCCCTGTTTACCTCGGTCGTAGGCTCCATCTGCGGCATTGGCGGCGGCGTCATCATCAAGCCGGTGCTGGACGCCATGGACATTATGAGCGTGTCGGCCATCAGCTTCCTGTCCGGGTGTACTGTGCTGGCCATGTCGGTGGTGTCGGTGGGCAAGAGCCTGTACAACGGACAGGCGGTCATCCATTGGCGGATCACGCCCGCTCTGGGCGTGGGGGCGGCGGCCGGCGGCGTGATCGGCAAGCTGGTGTTCAACTGGATCAAGGACTATGCCGGCAATGAGATCCTGGTGGGTTTGGCGCAAGCCCTGGTGCTGGCCTTCATTACCATTCTCACCCTGGTTTATGTGGCCATGAGCAAAAGCGGCCGGATCAAGACCCATAGGGTGAACAGCCTGGCAGGCAGCGCTTTGATCGGCATGGTGTTGGGCCTCATGTCCTCCTTCCTGGGCATTGGCGGCGGCCCCATCAATTTGGCGGTGCTCAGCTTCTTTTTCTCCATGGGCACCAAGGAGGCCGCCATCAACTCTCTGTGCGTCATCCTGCTCTCCCAGATTGCCTCTTTGATACAGCTTTTTGCCACCCATTCGGTACCGGAGGTGCTGCCCCTGTACCTGTGCGCTATGATCGCAGGCGGGATTCTGGGGGGGCTGGTGGGACAAACCATCAATAAACGGCTGAACGCCGGACAGGTGGATAAACTGTTTTATGTGATGCTGGCGGCAGTGACCGCCGTCAGCCTCTACAATGGATTCCGCTTTGCCGCCATGCTGTGACTGGCAGGCCATGGGGGAGGAGGGCTTCCTGTGTTGGAGACCTATATAGAATCTATACTGCCGTCCATTATCGCCGTCCTGGAACTCATGGGAATCTTTGTGGTGGTGGTTTCGGCGCTGCGGGCCTTTATCCACTATCTGACCGGTCTGGTAACCGGGGCGGAGCGCGACGTGAAATTTGCCCTGGCCAATGGCCTGGCCATCAGCCTGGAGTTCAAGATGGCGGCGGAGATCCTGAAAACTGTCCTGATTCATGAGCTGAATGAGCTGGTGGTTCTGGGCGCGGTGATTCTGCTGCGTGCCCTGCTGTCCTTCCTCATTCATTTTGAGATGAAACAGACCGGGCATGGTGGAGCGTGAGTGCCTGGAAAACAGAGTATAGCAACACCCCCCTGACGTGGGCCCTGCGGGTCCAGTCAGGGGGCGTTGCTATATTATAGAAGTATTAACATAAAAAGTATAAAAACAATGCAAAACGCAGATGTGAACGGGTGATTGTTTACAAGCCGGATGGGGTTTGGTAAAATAGGGAAAGTTTCCGCCTGGAGCGGAAACAGAAACCGGTCGGAGAAACGCTCCGGCCAGAAGGAGGTTTTTTGATGAATGGTCTGATCATTATGATCATCGCCATCGTGGTTTTGTTGGCGGCTTACCTGCTGTATGGCCGCTATCTGGCCAGGACCTGGGGCATTGATCCAAAGGCCAAGACTCCCGCCTATGAGCTGGAGGACGGGGTGGACTATGTGCCCGCCGACACCAACGTGGTCTTTGGCCACCAGTTCGCGTCCATTGCCGGGGCGGCCGCCATCAACGGCCCCATCCAGGCCTCGGGCTTCGGCTGGCTGCCGGTGCTGCTGTGGATTCTGCTGGGAGGCGTGTTCTTTGGGGCGGTGCAGGACTTTGCCGCCATGTACGCCTCGGTCAAGAACAAGGGCCGCACTATCGGCTACATCATTGAGTCCTACATCGGGAAGACGGGAAAAAAGCTCTTCCTGCTCTTTTGCTGGCTGTTTTCCATCCTGGTGGTGGCCGCCTTTGTGGACATTGTGGCGGGCACCTTCAACGGCTTCCTGACAGCCGCCGACGGAACCGTAAGCCCGGTGCCGGCCAACGGGTCGGTGGCCACCACTTCCATGATCTTTATTGTGGAGGCGGTGGTGTTGGGCCTGCTGCTCCGTTACGGCAAGCTGAACAAGTGGGCCAACACCGCCATCGCCCTGGGGATGCTGGTGCTGGCCATCGTGATGGGCCTGCACCTGCCCATGTACATCGGCCTGAGCCAGTGGCATATCCTGGTGTTTATCTATGTACTCATCGCCTCGGTGGCACCCATCTGGATTCTGCTCCAGCCCCGGGACTACCTGAACAGCTATCTGCTCATCGCCATGATTGTGGCGGCGGTGGTGGGAGTGCTGGTGGCCCGTCCGGCGGTAAACCTGCCCGCCTTCTCCGGGTTTGTGGTGGGCGGACAGAGCCTGTTCCCCTTCCTCTTTGTCACCATCGCCTGCGGCGCGGTGTCCGGGTTCCACTCCCTGGTATCCTCCGGCACTGCCTCCAAACAGATCAAAAACGAGCGGTCCATGCTGCCGGTGTCCTTTGGCGCCATGCTGATGGAGTCCATGCTGGCGGTCATCGCCCTTATCGCCGTGGCCTCCTTCTCCTCCTCTGCCGAGACCGCCGCCCTGGGGTACACCACCCCCACACAGATCTTTGCCGGCGGTGTGACCAACTTCCTGGCGGTGCTGGGCCTGCCCCAGGACGTGGTGTTCACCCTCATCAACCTGTCGGTGTCCGCCTTCGCCCTTACCTCCCTGGACTCGGTGGCCCGGGTGGGCCGGCTGTCCTTCCAGGAGCTCTTCCAGGACGACTCCATTGGGGAGCAGGACATGAGCCCCCTGCGCAAGGTGCTCACCAACAAGTACTTTGCCACCGTCCTCACCCTGGTGCTGGCCTACCTGCTGACCCAGGCGGGGTACGACTCCATTTGGCCCCTCTTCGGCGCCTCCAACCAACTGCTGTCCGCCCTGGCCTTCCTGGCCTGCGCCGTGTTCCTCAAGCGCACCAAGCGGAAGAACTTCATGCTGTGGGTACCCCTGTTCACCATGGCGGCAGTGACCTTTACCGCCCTTGGCATCACCATCGGCAAGCTGGTGGCCGGTATTGCCGGCGGTACTTATCAGTGGATGGCAGGCATGACCACCACCGCGGACGGGACCAGCGTGCTCACCGCCTGGGGCGCCGGGCTCCAGCTCATCTTCGCTGTGCTCATCCTGGCCTTGGGTGTGGTTGTGGTCATCCAGGGCGTGCGTAAGCTGCTGGAAAAGGAACCTGTGGAGCATATTGCTTGATCATAAGGGGTTGTCGCGCATTCCGCGGCAGCCCCTTACACTAATTGATTGAAACAACAAAAAGGCAGGTCATCCAAACGGATGATCTGCCTTTTGGAACATTGCAACACTATAGATGCCGGGAGGAAATGGGGCCCCACACAGTGGGGCGGCGCTTTTGCGCCGTACGAGCGTTTTGCCGGAGGCAAAACCTCGGCGCAGGCGGAATTCACTTCCGCCGAGCATTTGCAATACCGGAGGGTGGAGGCGGCCATGGGCCGCCACCACCCACAACAAACCGGTCATCCGAAAGGATGACCTTTTTGTTTTGGTACGCCCGAAGGGACTCGAACCCCCAGCCTACAGAACCGGAATCTGACGCTCTATCCAATTGCGCTACGGGCGCGCCTGACACGCTCTTTCACGTGCCAGATTATTATAGCAAGCTCTCCGCCATTTGTAAAGAGAAAATTTGCCCTGAAGCCAAAATT
>CASEOA010000107.1 GCA_949289455.1 uncultured Eubacteriales bacterium | reverse complement strand
TTGCGGTGAGGGTCCACCCGTTCCCATCCCGAACACGGAAGTTAAGCTCACCTGCGCCGAAAATACTTGTCTGGAGACGGACCGGGAAAATAGGTAACGCCAACACAAAGAGACGAGGTTTAGAGCCCGCAAGGGTTTCTGAACCTCGTTTTTTATTTTTGATTTTAATATGCGTGTCACTTTTTTGGATTGGGATTGACGCAAGCCTAGTTGGGGCTATGGTGCCGCTGGCTGGCACCGAATTGACCTGGGCACATAGAATGGAACGGAAGGGAATACCCCCTCCAATATCTGCCTAGGAGGTATTGCAATGCCTGACAAGACCATGCCCGGCCCGGTGCAGGATTCCGCCTGCGTCCGCGAGGCCGTCTGCATACACACCAAGAAAATCTACGACTCCTGTAAAGAGGAAGATATTACGTCTTATATACCAAGACTCATTGGGGCTCAAGGGGTTGCGGTCAGAACAGGTTGAGGTCGAAGGAGAGCTGGAACTCGGTGGGGCGGGTTTTCTTCTCTTTCCGGTACCAGGCGGCGGAAATGACCCCCTTCAGCATGGCGTTGCGGCCGGCGGGATCGGAGGCGTCATAGGCGTCCAGCACCGCCCGGATCTTCCTGGCCAGAGCCTCCGGGTCGGAGGTCCGGGTGGCCTCCACCGCCTGCCGGGCCTCCCGCTGGCGGCGCTCCAGCCCGGCGATCTTCTCCTTCACCGCCCCCATCCGCTCCCGGAAGGTGGGCAGGTCGTACTCCTCCAGCTCCAGCAGCTCGTAAAGCCGACTCTTCTGCCGCTGGGCCGCCGCCAGCTCCTTGTTGACGGCCTCCAGTGCCGCTTCCTGCACCGCCGTATCCCGGGGCCCGCCGGCCTGCTTCTCTAGCTCCAGCCGGACCAGAGTCTCCTCCAGGTAGGCCAGCACCCGGTCCTCCACCAGCTCGAACTTGGTGGAGGCGCAGCACCCCGGCCGGGTACACACCAGGTAGGGCTTGCCCTTCATGGTCAGCCGCTGCATATTTTGGCCACAGTTGGCGCACTTCACCAGCCCCGCCAGGGAGCTGCGCACCGTGCCGTCGTTCCGGGAGGGGATATACCGCCCCGCCAGCACCGCCTGGACTTGGTCGTAGGTCTCCTGGGAGACGATGGCCGGGTGCATCCCGTCCACGATGGTCCACTGATCCCGGGGGTTGTAGATGGTGATATGCTTGGGGTTGCCACGGGCCCCCTTGCGGATGTGGGTCTTCTGATCCCACACGATCTTGCCGGCGAAGGTGGGGTTGCGCAGGATGTGGGCCACGCTGTTGCGGGTGAACTCCGCCGACCGGTGGGGCTTGGCCCCCAGGGAGTTGACGTACCGGGCGATGGACACGCAGCCGTAGCCCTGGAGGTACAGGTCGTACATCATCCGCACGAACTTGGCCTCCGGCTCGTAGATCTCCAGGGTGGGCTTCCGGTCCACCGTGACCTTCCGGTAGCCGTAGGGGGCGTTGGCCACGTAGCAGCCGTCCTGGATGGTCTGCTTCAGCCCCCGGCGCAGCCGCTTGTTGATGATCTTGTACTCCCGGCGGCTCATGAAGGTCTTGAACTCCGCCATCTCGTCGTCCAGGTCATCGGACAGATCGTAGGTCTTTTCCGGGGTGACGATGAGGGTGCCGGAGTCCCGGAATGCGTCCAGGATGATGCCCTGGTCCTTCATCCGGCCCCGGGAGAGCCGGTCCAGATCCATCACCAGCACCGCGTCATACCGGCCCTCCTCCACGTCCTCCAGCAGCCGCAGCATCTCCGGCCGGGCGTACAGGCTCTCTCCGCTGACCACCTCATAGTAGGTCTCAATGATGTGGATGTCGTGGGAGGCGGCAAAGTCGGCCAGGGCCTTCCGGTGTTTCGCCAGCACCTCCTGGGTGTCCATGCCCTCCTCCATCCGTGACTTGCGCAGATATTGGGCCGCGTCCATGTGGGTCACCGCCTTTCTAAACGTCAATAGCAATAGGTGGTAGTGATGAGTGATTAGAGAAGTAGAAAAAGAAGAGGAGAAATTTTATAGAATCGACTAGGGTGATGGACTTGTTTACAGTATATTATGAATATATTAAGCCAGATTTTGTTATCACAAAATTTCACAAATTTGCATCATTGCCTTTGTACAAGAAACCAGTGGTTAACTCTGTGCAAAACTGATATAATGATAACGCAGGGGGAAGTACCCTCTGCCAGATAAGAATTTGACTCTCCGTCATCTTCGTCTGCCCATCGTCATTGCCGCCTGTCTCCGGGCGACTCACAAATACGGGACTTGCTTTGGATTGCCCCCTGCCTGTCCGGGGACTTATAAATAGGCGGCTTGAAAAGCCTCCCTGCGATCCTCCGTAGGGAGGCTTCCCCATTTACGGCGAAAGAGAGAATGTGAAGATGCAGGTAGAGACAAATGGACTGTGTGTGATTTCGGATGAGTATTTTACTGATTTCCCGAGTATTCGTCACATGAGCAACAAGCACGAAGCGAGACCCTATTACTTGGCGATTTGCGGAGAAAACGGGATTGTATGGACCATCCCTCTCAGTAGCAAGGTGGATAAATACCAAGCAAAGATCTCTTCGGATGAAAAAAGACATGGGGAGTGCATTTTTTATTACATCACCCGGGTGAAGGGCAGGCAAAGCGCATTTCTTATCGGTAATGTCATCCCAGTTGTGGAGGAGTACATTAAAAAGCCTTTTACCATTCAGGGTGTGCCGTTTGTTATTGAGGACAAGGCAGACATCAAGAAGATCCAGAGTAAGCTGAAGCGGTATCTTACAATGGTGCGGTATGGGAAGCTGCGTCCGGCTATTGATATTCTGAGCATAGAGCGGCAGCTTATCAATAAACGTAAGAATGCTGAGTATCTTGTATAGCACTTTTGAGGCCGGGGCGAAAGCCCCGGCTTTTTTGCGTTATTCAGCGGGAAACACCTTGGCCAGCTCCACGAAGCAGCCATCCAGTACGTGGACCTTGGCGATGTCCTGGGGGGTGTAGAGCTCCTCCATGCGGTAGCGGCCGCCGGAGAGCAGGCTCACCTGGACGGTGCGCTCCTCCGGGCTGACGATCCAATATTCCGCCACCCCGGCCCGCTCATACAGGTTGTACTTGGTGAGCCGGTCGTGCCGCTGGGTGGAGGGGGAGAGGATCTCGATCACCAGATCGGGGGCGCCCTTGCAGCCCAGGTCGTCCAGCTTGCCGGGATCGCACACCACCGACAGGTCGGGCTCCACCAGGGTGTCCACGTCCTCCGGCCGGTCATGGGCCTTCTCGAAGAGCCGGACGGCAAAGGGGGCGGGGTAGACCCTGCACTTCTTCCCGTCCAGGTAGTTGCCGATCTGGCGGGTGAGCTCCGCGGCGATCTCCTGGTGGACCCGGGAGGGGGGCGCCATCATCACGGCCGCGCCGTCGATCAGCTCAATGCGCTCCTGTTCCTCCCAGGTCAGCGCGTCGGCCAGGGTGTAGCGGTGTTCTTTGGGCTGCGGCATGGCGGGCTCCTTTCGTAGGTATGACAGGGTCAGGAATAGAAATCTTGTTCTATAGTGTATATGAAATTGGGAACCTTATCAACAGTCTTTTTTATTATAGCAGCGTTTATATTTTATTATCCTCCGGCGCACTTCTTACAGGGCGTAAGGCCCATGGCCTGGGCCTCGGAAATAGTGGAGGGGATGTAAGTGCCGCCATTGCAGTGGTTATCGTAGTGATACCGCTTACCGGTGGGAGTGATGTATACGGTGCGGCCATTCGATTGGGACTGCTGGCTCTGTTGCTGCTGCTGTTGGGCTGCCTGCTGAGCTGCGGCCTCTTCGGCAGCCTTACGGGCAGCTTCCTCCTCAGCAGCCTTACGAGCGGCTTCCTCCTCCGCTGCCTTTTGGGCAGCGGCTTCTTCCGCGGCGATGCGCTCAGCGTCGATCACGGTGACTGTGATGACCTGGCTCTGGACCTGGCCGGTAAACACCGAGATCTCCGCAGTACCCTCGGCCTTTGGGGTGACCACTCCCACCAGGGCGCCGCCGTCCTCCTGGGGTGTAAAGGTGAGGACGGCCGGCTTGGTGGTGCTGAACTTTAGGCCTGCGGTGTCGGCCCCCTCTTCCAGCACCTCCACGGGGATAGAGAAGGTGTCCTTGATGTCCAGTTCCAAGTCTGTCTGGTCGTAGTCCAGGTTAATGGACGTAATGGCGGGGGCCTCCGTCTCCACCGGCTGGCTGGCGGTGACCTGGGGGACTATGGAGGGCTCGGCTTCGGCTGTGCCGCCGCAGGCCGCCAACGGGGTCAGCATCAGGCAGCAGAGGAAAATGGTCAGAAATTTTTTCATGTTTCAATTACTCCATATCGTTATGGTTTTAACAGACATGCTACTTACTTTGGATCTATAGACAAATAAGACGTGCCCCCACTAATCATGTACATATACTCGGCAATACTTCCGTAAGCAAAATAAATATTGTCATCTGAGAAACTTGCATTCTGTATATTGAGATCTGCCTCAACGTCTGCCAATCGATCTGAATCAGGCTCAAACATAGCGAGAAGTGTGGCCTGGTAACATCCCAAATCATATGCTGCATCATTGCTCAATGAATCGACCAGGGCTGTAACCGAAACACTTTGGACTTTACCCGTTTGGGCAGAATCAATGATAGCAATGGCAAGTCCATCTTGAATAGTGTAAGAATAGTAATTCCCTGCCACTGATGAGCCTTGTGCTTCCCATTCATCTATCTCTGGATCTACATCCGCAATGGATACATGAGCGATGCCATCAGTATTCGCGGCCAGCACACGAACAACTTCATCTACCGTAGTGTTAAATACTTTTTCGTCAATCGATACATTAGGGGAAGGCGCCTCAGAAATGGCGGGGGTGGGTTCAAGCAATATGGGCGATGGTGAGGGGCTGGTGCTGGTCTGGCCTCCGGAGCCGCCGCAGGCGGTCAGGGTCAAGGCAATCGCCGGCACAAGAAGCAGGTATCGAGTTTTTCTCATATGGATATCCCTCTCTTTCCTGTGTCCAACTTGGACACAAATTTTTTTTGACAAATTTTTCTCTTCGGTGTACGGAAACGTACAACAAAAGGGCCTGTTTCTCCTATTTGTGAAACCTACTTTATGGGAGGAGGCCCCAATATGGCACAGAACAACATTCTGACCGAGGCGCTGGAGCTGTTCCGGCAGCTCACCGAGGAGGAGCAGCTTACTTATCTTGCGCGTCTACGATCCCTTTTAGCTGAGCCAGCACCAGGGCCTGTTGATCGGGAGTGAGCTGATCAAACAGCCGTACAAATTCCGCTTCGCGCCCGTTGGCCGGTTGGTCAGCGGGCGGCGCTTTTTCTCCCAGCAGTTCGCTGACCGTTACTCCCAGGTACTCCGCCAGCATCTGGACTTTGGCGACGGAGGGAATGCTGCCACGGCTTTCAATGTGATTGAGTAAGTTTTTCCCAGCGCCGCTTTCTTCGCAAGCAATAGTAGGCTTGACTCCTTTCTTTTTGCAAAAGTCTTTGACATTTTGCACAAATATTTCGACATTCAAAGGGCATCACTCCTATTTAAAAAAGAAATACAAAATATCATAGATTGGTGATTATGTGTTGACAATCATAAATTGGGGATTTATGATTAACCCGTAGCGAACCACAAGTTTTTGGTGAAAGGGGGGGAGGAAACCAATGCGTGTAGGTCCATTCATACGACTTGCCATTGCCTGTGCCTCACTTATTGTGTCCGTAGTAGCGCTATTATCGACACGATAAGCGAGCAAATTGCAACAATGGAGGCCAGGATATCCACCCATTTGTCTGCGATGTAAGCCAGCCGCTGAGCCCTCAGTAGGGCCTTGTAGTTCAACCCTGGTTCGGTTAATACGATAGATTCGGGAATCTGCTGACCATTTCTGTGATATACGATGTGTAGTTCTGCCAATCCATCTCTATCCAATTCCTTGCACGCACAGAGTGTTTCCGGAAATGAAAGACCTATTTTCTCAGACAAATCTAGGATTCGAAAAGAATTGAGACGTTGATGCGCAGGCAATGATAGAATCGTATCCAAGACTTTCCTGCAATGTTTTGTAAGCATATGATCACCTGTATCTGCAACAGCAAAGACCCAGCGGCCATGCTGGCGGTAGCCTTGGAAGCCACTACAGCTTGTCTGCAGCAGCCTTTACCATTGGTGGGCAGACCGCCCTGCCGGACAAAAAGAAACGGCAAGCAACCGAAGTTGCTTGCCAGATGAGTTGAACGAAAATAGGTGGGGCGACACTCCCACATCTCCACGTTGGGCGACGGCTGCCCGTTCCGTCCTCTATTTCCGTTCTATTCAGTCTACGCTTTTCGCAACTTCATTATAACCTGTTGTTTACTTTCAGTCAACAATGGACGTTGTAATCCAGTAACGAATCCAAAACTAATCCGTTATTGGGGATTTATGATTAACCCGTAGCGAACCACAAGTTTAGCGGTAAGCAGGGAGGGGGGCTAGCGTGTCTCAGGAAAATCTCTGGACAAAGATTGGTACCCAATGTCTGAACATCGCAGCGGCTGAGTTGGAAAAGATGGAAAATCCAACTGATAAAAGCATTGATCGGGTGCAAAGGTTGATAGCAATCGCAATTTCGATTGATGAGCTTAATCTTCGGTGGGAAGCTCAAACCCGATACGGCGCGGCGGTTTTCCGGGGTCCTGTTTCTGTACAGACAAAAGCAGGAAATTAAGCTGCGACATGTGCTGGATCAGTGTTGCGGGGCGGCCATTCACATATCCGTAAAAGACCAATGTACTGGGATTGGAGTAGCCGATGGCAGTAACAGCCAATGTGATACTTTGCCCAAAGGAGGCCAACTGAAGCGCAACCTCATGCTCGTCATCCAGTTCGTCCTGGAACTCTTTTATCCGCTTCAAAATCACTTCATAGGCATAGTCAGCCATACTGTGATCCCGTATAAGGGATTTCATATGAAAGCTTGGCATGTAGGGTTCGGGAGTCTGGAGAGTTTCAGAGGAGTGGAGGGCTTCAGAGTCGGTTAATCCTTTATTCGGCATAAGTGTCACCTCAAAATCTTGTGATTATCATTAACCAGTAGCGAATAACAAGTTTAGCGGCAGGCAGGGGGGGTGAGCGGAGATGGAAGAACTGACTTTTGAAAAGCAGACGGAAATCCATGATAAGATCATCCTGCTGCTGGAGCAGGAAAACTGCACTGTGCGGCAGGCCAAAGCCATTTTGCTCCGGTGCGGAAGAACCATTGAAGGGACCGCAGCAGTGCAGTTTGTTCCCGGCCTGGATTACGAGTTCTGATCTTCAGCTTTCATAGTCCGCATCAGGATGTACTGATCCAGCTGATCTGCTGCAATAGCCAAGGCACACAGAGAGGTATTGCTTTTCATGTTTCCTGTACTGGCTCTTGCAAGATGCCGGAAGGTACAATCTTCACGGCACTCTCCGTTGATAAACGGGCAAAACATTTTTCTCACCTCCTTTCGTTGGGAGGAATTTGAAAAATCATCATTAACATGTAGCGAACCACAAGTTTACCGGCAGGCAGGGAGGAGGTGCGCGGGATGGAAATACGGATTATTGGGACCCCAGATGAAATTGCGGCGTTTGTAGTGGAGCTACAAACGCCGCAAGCGGACCTGAACGAGCAGGTTATGGATCAGATTGCTGAAGCTCTGGAGCAGAAGCTGCACGCTGGTACTCCTGGAGCATGAGCCGGCATACCCTGGCAGACAGCTTTGTGACGGCGTTGGCCATTGCGTCCATCCCCTGGCCCCCGTCGCTAGCATTAAGCTGTTCCAGTACGGCTTTTTCAACTTGATCCAATTCGTTTGTGCTCAACTGACGCATTATTTCACCTCCTCACTACCGCCCACATTTTACCACTGGCGGTGGTGGGGGGGCAAGCGGGAAGGGGGGGATCGTAGCGTGTTACTTACTATGATTTTGAGTATTACAACAGTCATCTGTGCTGTGGGATGGTTTTTCTCCCGGGTATCGTTCCAAACGATTCTATTCTGCTGGAAGGAACGAGGATATCCGCTTCCCACCGATGAAGAGCTTCGTGAAAACACCCACAAGGTGGTGAAGAAAATCTTTAAATCTGGTCGAACATCAATGCGCTGATCCCAGCGGCAGTTGCGCCGTTGGCAATCGCACTCAGGGCCGAAAGAGAGTAGTCCCGCACTGCGGAAACCGCTTTTTTGAGTTTGGGCCAGCGTTCAGGATCACGGATTTTTGAGATCAACTCATGGCCCTGAAAGGTCAAGCGAATGATTGACTTTACCCAAGGCATCTCTTGGCCAGGCATCTGAACCGACATTACCTGTAAAAAATCGCCGTCACTTAGGATAAGACAGGTATAGCTGATTTCTTCTTCTGAGTACTGAGGCAACGTGCGGTGCAGTGTTATCGGAGAAATATATTCACCTAACTCGGCATCTTCGATCGCAAGGAGTATCTCACGGACACAGTCATGGTTCAGTTTCATAATGATCCATCCTTTGCTTAGGTTCACTATTAGTAAATCATACCATACAACCAGTCAAAGGACAACCTGAAAGGAGGGAAAAAGGTGAAGATCCGAGAGCTGCGGGAGGCCAGGGGCATGACCCAGGCCGAGCTGGCCCGGGCGGTGAAGGCGTCCAAGCCCACGGTCTGTATGTGGGAGGCGGGGACCAGACGGCCCGGCCTGGACTACCTTCTGGCTCTGGCAGATGTGTTCGGCTGCTCGGTGGACACGATCCTGGGCCGGGACAGCCCCCGGGAGCGGGACGCCAGCTGAGCCCCTTACCATTTTACCCCAATGAGGAGGAGATAACCATGCCGGAGGAATGCCGGAATATCTACAAAATCTGCCGCCGGTCCGCCGGTCTGACCCAGGAGGCGGCAGCGGAGCGGCTGGGCATCAGCGTGGAGTCCCTGCGGGCCTACGAGTGCGGACAGCGGGTGCCGCCGGATGATGTGGTGGATCTCATGTCGATCCTGTACAATGCGCTGCATCTGATCGCATGGCACGCACGGGCCAAAAATGTCATGTACAGCCGGGTGGTGCCCGAGATCCAGCCCAAGACCGTCCTGGAGGCCAGCGCCAAGCTGACCAACCGGATCTTCGCCTTTGCCGAGTCCCACGCCGACCGGCGGCTCATGCGGATCGCAGAGGACAACGTGATCGACACCACGGAGCGGGCCGAGTTTGACTCCATCCTGGAGGATCTCCAGGAGATCGTGGAGGCCGCCCTGGAGCTCCGCTGCGCCAGGGAGTCATCATAGGACAATCCGGGCGACGCATAGAGAAACGCGAGGAGGTGTTTACATATGGACCGGCATGAAGCGGCACGGTTAGCGCGGGAGATGGATCTGACCAAACCGACTAACCGGCGTATCGTGGAGTTGGTGGACACAAACCCCGATTCGCTGGTCATCATTGAGCCAATCGAAGAGCTGGTTGTCACAGTGAAGGAAGTGGAGCAGCAGTTCAGCTGGACCACCATGAACACCATCATTACCCGGCGTAAGGGCCTGCACTGGTTCAGTGCTATCAAGAAATTGCCTGAGGGGGACCATGTGCGGACACCCTGGACTCTGGTGGTGGAATCAGTAACCTTTGCGTCCGATCGCAATCAGGGATGCAGTCTCTGCCTGAGAGAGTATAAGGACGTGGAGATCAGTGAGGAGGAGCGGGCGGCTAATCGGGAAAAGGTCAAGCGGATCGCCACCGAGGTGATGATCCGCATGGGGATCTGGTAGGAGGTCTGATCCATGGGAAGGCAAAAAAAGAGACCCCCCTGTCCGTGGGTGCGGACAGAGAGGTCAAGCGGTTTCGTGCATGAAAACCACTGTTATTATAGCATAATCCACCGGGATTTGCAAGAGAAAGGGGCCAAGAGGATGATGTGGAACACTGAGCGGTGGAAGCCCCTGGACCTGCGCCGGCGGGGCCAGCTGGGCCCCCATGATGGGGAGCTGATCGTCTTACATATGATCCCCAAGACAGCGGCCCGCAGCGAGCGATACTATGTGGGCCGGATGGAGGTCATCCAGGGGCATACCTACTTGACCCGCTGCGGGTCCACGGTGACCATGGCGGGACTGAGCAAGCGCTATGAGCTGCGGTGGATCCGTTTGCAGGAGGATGGGGGTGAGGCGTTTTGACCGAGTACCATTTCAACGCCGAGCTGGCCCAACGCCACGGGGTGAACGGGGCCATCTTCCTCCACGCCATGGCCTTCTGGGTCGCCAAGAACCAGGCCAACGGGCGGCACTTCCATGAGGGGCGCACCTGGACCTACAACACCCTGGAGGCTCTGGCCAAGCTCTTCCCCTTCTGGACCCGGCGGCAGGTGGAGCGGATTACCGCCAAGCTGCGGGAGGAGGGTGCCCTGCTCACCGGAAATTTCAGCCAGGACAAGACCGACCGGACGGTGTGGTATGCCCTGCCTGACGACGTGCTGACGGTCTATGGGCTGCTTGATCCGCCCATGTCACCGGACGGTGATATGGGTGGGAGCGAGGGTGAGGAAGATCCGCCTCCCATTTCACCGGATGGTGAAATGCATTTCACCAAACCGGGACAGCCATTTCACCAGACGGTGGAATGTAATAAGGAAACAGTTACTGACCAGTTATATCATCCCCCCTTCCCCCCCAAGGGGGGACGGGCGGCCAGGAAGAAGGACAAGGAGACCGTCAGGACCATGCTGGCGGAGTATGCCGGGGAGGATCAGGAGCTGGCCCAGGCCCTGGACGACCTGATGGAGGTGCGCTCGGCCAAAAAGGCGGTGGACTCCCCCCGGGCCATTGCCACCCTGCTCCATACCCTGGACAAGCTGGGGGGCGGCGACCGGGATGTAAAGCTCCAGATCGTCCGCCAGTCAGTGACCAACAGCTGGAAGAGCGTGTTCCCCCTGAAGGGGGGACAGGCCCCTCCGGACAGAAGGGAGCGGGAGCGCCATGTGGAATGAGTCAGAGGGAGTGGACGAGGTGCTGGTCTACGATCCCAAGTTCATCGACCCCAAGCTGCCCACTGGTTTCTGGTTTTGCGCCGACCCGGCGGACGTGCTGGCGGTGCAGATCAACGCCGGGTGCCTGCGGGCGTCGGGAGGCTGGGAGCGGCTTGGCCGGCATGAAGCCTTTTTCCTGCAATTCTGCTATGTGCTGGTGGTGTGCGCCGACCCGGCCAAGCGGGAGGTCATGGTGCGGGAGCTGCGGAGCCGCCTGCCCAATGTGATCCTGCTGGCGGTGGAGGACAAGGGCTTCCGGGCCTGCCCATCGGTGCGGGCCCTGCGGGATACCTACGGGCTGAAAGCGGTGGATCAGATGCTGCTGGAGGCGGTGGAGATCCCGGCCTATGGCCTGTTGGATCTGGCTGACGTGAAGCAGCCCGATGTGACCCGGCTGGACAAGGTGCTCTATGGCATCCCCAACTTGGACCGGGCCACCGGTGGAGCCATCATGGGGGAGCTGTCGGTGTGGACGGGCAAACGTGGAGAGGGCAAGAGCACCCTGCTGGACCAGTTTCTGCTGGAGGCCATCGACCAGGGCCAGCCGGTGTGCGCCTACTCCGGGGAACTGCCGGCGTGGAAGTTCAAATACTGGGCCTCCCTCCAAGCTGCCGGCCCCCAAAACTTGCGCTTCACAAAGGACAAGCTCAGCGGAAGGCGGGTGGCGGCCCCCACCTCCTTTGCCCAGGAGCTGATCGATCAGTGGTGGAAAGGCCGATTCCTGCTCTATGACATTGGCACCAGTACTTACCATGACGCAGCCAATATCCTGCGGGTGTTCCGGTATGCCCACCGGCGATACGGCGCCAAGGTCTACCTGGTGGACAACCTGATGACCGCCCGGTTCCGGGGGAATGACCGGGACTTCTACCGGGCCCAGTCGGAGTTTGTGGCGGAGCTGGCCTCTTTTGCCCATGACAACCAGGTCCACGTCCACCTGGTGGCCCATCCCCGCAAGACCGACCAGATCGACGACGCGGACGACGTGGCCGGCATCGGGGACGTGACCAATCTGGCGGACAACGTCTATGCGCTGGAGAAGGAATCCAAGCCGGAGCGGCAGCAGGACTGTGTCCTCACCATCCTGAAAAACCGGTTTTTCGGGGAGCGGGGCCGGAGCATCGGGTTGAATTTTGAGCCGCAGAGCAAGCGGTTTTACAAGTCTGGTACCGGAAATCCCAATAAGGCCTACGGCTGGTCGCTGAGCGGCCCGCAGATGTTCCTGGAGCTGACCCGGCCCGACCCGGATGACCCATTTGCACCGAAAGGAGGAGCGGATGGACAGAGCCAAGGCGATCCAGCTGCTGCGTCTGGAGATCCTGCGCCGGGAGGCGGCGGCCCGGGTGAGCACCCTGCCGGAGGGGCACCGGCAGGTGGCCCAGGCCCTGATCCTGGCGGCGGAGGCCCTGGAGGAGGTGGGACGCCATGAGAGTGGGGGACAAGCTGACCTGGACCCCGTCGGGCTTTGACCATGAGGTCAGCGGCCAGCGGGCGGACAAACAGCGCAAGCTGCGCAGCGTTACCGGCCGGATCGTCTACATACATCCCGCCGGGCGGTATTACCTGGCGGAGGCCCAGGTGGGCGGGGCCGTGATCCGGGAGTGTTTCCTGATGAAGAAAAGATAGGAGTGTAAGTGCATGAGGACCATAGCAATCGTTAATTTGAAAGGCGGCGTCGGAAAAACCATCACGGCGGTAAATCTGGCTGCTATCCTGGCTACAGAGTACCACCAGCGGGTGCTGTTGGTGGATGCAGACCCCCAGGCCAACGCCACCCAGTCCCTGTTACCGCCGGGAGAATACAATACTCTGGACCGCCTGCTTCTGGGGGATGAATTACAATATGAAAATTTGTGCTACGAGAGCAGTATCCGCGGGTTAACCATCATTCCGGCAGATGATGGCCTGTGGGATCTGGAGGTAGATCTTCTGCGTGGCCGCCGGCTGGACTTGACCGCTTTACAAAGCTTACGGGATGCGATCATGGAAGATGACTGCTTTGACTTTATGGTCATTGACTGTCCGCCCTCCATCTCCTATTCCTGTGCCGCTGCCATTGTAGCCTCTACAGATGTGATTATCCCAATCAAGCTGGACGCTTACGCCATGCGCGGAATGAGTACGCTGGCTGCGCAGATCAAACGCCTGCGGCGTATCTGTCCGGATGCCCATATTTCTGGGGTACTGCCCACGGTATGGTATCACTCCAATTCCATGGAACAGGGGGAAAAGCTGTTGCGGGAATATGCTCCCTGCCGGGTATTTAACACCCGTATCCGCCGCTCACCAAAGGTAGACGAGTCCACATGGACCGGGGAGCCGGTGGTATGCTGGTCGCCCCGCAGTGCTGCGGCGCAGGACTACCGTACCTTTGCAGCGGAGCTTTTTGGTGAGGAGGCGGCTAAGCAATGAGTAAGGCAGACACCTTGGCCGCCATGATGCAGGAGAGTATGGTACATAGCGTTCAGTCTACGCAGCGCACTATTGAGACCATCACCAGTGAGATTTTGGAGCTGAAAAAGCAAGCTGGGAAAGCGCTCCTTGGTATCGGCCAGCGGCTGATTGAGGCGAAGGAGACGCTGCCCCATGGGGAGTGGCTACCGTGGCTCACTGAGCGGGTAGAGTTCTCCGAGCGGACAGCCCAGTACTATATGCAGTTGGCAAGGGAATGGACAAATCCGCAATCGATTGCGGATTTGGGGGCGACAAAGGCATTTAAGCTGTTGGCGCTTCCAGCAGAAGAACGGGAAGCATTCATTCAGGAACGCAATGTGGTGGATATGTCTGCCCGGGAATTGGCGCAGGCCATCAAGGAGCGGGACGAGGCTCGGGCGGAGGCTGAACAGGCCGCAGTAGATCAGCGGGTTGCGGAGCAGGCCCGGGCCAAGATGGAGGAGGACATGGGGCTGCTCAACGCCAGACTGGCCTCTGCCAAGGATGCCAAGGAACTGGCCGAACAGGAAGCACACCGTCTGGAGGCTGAGCTGGCCGAACTGAAGGCCCGCCCGGTGGAGGTGGCGGTGGAGACCGTGGTGGATCAGGCCGCCATTGACAAGGCCCGGGCCGAGGCTGTAGCCGAGATGCAGGCCAAGCTGGACAAGGCCAAGGAGGATAAAAAGAAGGCGGAAGCCAAGAGGAAGGAGGTCCAGAACCAGTTGGAAGCGGCCCAGCGAAAGCTGGAAGAGCAGGCCAAGGCGGAAAAGCGGGAGAACTTGGACGGGAACAAGGAGTGGGCACAGTTTGAACTGCTATTCAACCAGGCCAAAAGTCACGCCAACCGGATGCTGGAATTGCTCTCCTATGCGCGGGGCCGGGAGGACCAGGCCACTGCACAGATCATGGAAAAAGCAATGATGGCGCTGTCACAGGAAATTAGGAGGTGCGCGGAATGAGTACATGGTACAGACAGGCGGAGGACCGGCTGAAGGACGAATACAGCAAGGTCAAAGGCCAGAAGGAGGGCGCCATGAAGTCTGCCGTCCGGGACGCCCTATTGGAGTTCTGCCGGCAGAACGAGGAATTTGCCCAGGCGGTGGCCCAGGGCGGAACATTCCCGGACTGCATGGACGCCGTGGCCAGGGGAGTGGGAAACTATATCTCTGATCCGGAAGCCTTCCGCCGGGCAGCGTCTTTCTACTTCGATGGAGCAAAGGTTAACGTCTATATGACCATTCAGCTGGATCCGGCGGAACCAGAGACGGAGCAAAAGGGTATCCTGTTGGACCTCTCCGACTTCTTCTGAGGAGGCGAGCCGCATGAAGTACACGGAGCGGGAGCGGGAGCTCCTGAACGGCTGGCCCACTGTCACCGAGGAGGACCTCACGCGGATGAACGACCTGTTCCCGCACTATCTGTTTTTCCGCAAGGAGGGGGACCTGATGGGCCTGGGCGGGGTGAGGCTGTACACCTCCTGTTGCGGCCACAAGGAATACCGGCCCGTCCTGCCCCGGACGGAGACCCCGGAGCACCGGGAACTGCTGGACCACCTCCACCACAAGCAGCCGTGGACCTGCCCCTGGTGTGGTCGCAAGGTGATGACCATCGATCTGGCCAGGGCCGGGGGGCGGAAGTCCCTCCGCCGGACGGAGCTCACTGTGCTGCTCCACGCCCGGGGAGACGCCCTCTATGCCGACGCCCTGGCGATCCATAAGGACTACGGGGACGAGCAGGCCCTAACCGCCCGGCCCACCGCCTGGTGCTCCAGCGGCTACCGCTTCGCCCCGGGAGAGGTGATGCAGGCCGACTATCAGGTCACCTACCGGGAGCGGGAGCCGGTGATCTCCTATGAGCGGGAGCGGCTGGGCCGGCCCAAGCGGGTGACGGAGCCCTTCAAGGACGGGCCCATCTACTGGTACCACTACGAGCCCTATTCCATCCTCAACCGGGAGGTTCTGGAGGGACACCCCTTCTTTCGCTGGTGCGGCTTCTTCGACCACTGGCAGTACCGCCCCGGCGGGGCCCGGGGCTACGCCGCCCGGTTCGACGACTTCATCTCCTACCTGACCGCCTACGCCATCTACCCCCGGCAGGTGGAGATGCTGGTGAAGTCCGGCCTATGGGAGCCCCTGAGCGACCTCATCTATGCCCGCAAGCGCAACGCGGCGGCCATGTGCTGGGAGGAGCCGGATCCCCGCAAATCCTTTGGCCTGAACAAGAAGGAGCTGAGCTGGTTCTTGGCCGTGCAGCCACCCATGGAGGTGCTGGCCATCCGGAACTATGTAGCCAAGCATTGGGGCAAACGCTGGGAGCTGCCCTTCTGTGTGGACTTCCGGAACCTGTGGGGCTGCCAGCTGAGTGGTATGGAGGTGCTGCGGTTTTTGAAGCGGTACCGATTAGATCCGGAGCGTTTCCTGCGGTATATTGTCCGGACGTTTATACAGGGGGAGACCTACTATTCCGCCCTCTTCGAGCTTTACCGGGACTATCTGGAGGCGGCCTGGGCCCTGGGGCGGTGCCTGGAGCACAGCAAGGTGCTCTGGCCGGAGGACCTCCATGCCGCCCATGACGCCGCCGCGGCGGAGCTGGCCCAGCGGCAGGATGAAGCGTTGCGCACGAAGGTGGCCGCCGACGCCAAAGCCCGGAAAGCCAAGTATGAGTTTGAGTTGGACGGGCTGCGGATCGTGTTTCCCATGACTGCCGCCGCTATCAAGCGGGAGGGCAAGGCCCTGGATCATTGCGTGGGCGGCTATGCGGAGCGCCATATCAAGGGGATAACCACCATCCTGTTCCTACGCAGGTCCAGCGATCCCAGCACTCCCTATGTGACCATCGAGATGGATGGCAACCAGATCCGGCAGATTCACGGCTACCACAACGACACCCTGCCGGGGAGCCGGAGCCCCCGGGAAGCGCATGGGACGTTCCTGGACACCTGGCTGCGCTGGCTCCGGGCAGGCAGCAAGCGAAACGGAGACGGAACGCCAAAGCTGCCGAAACGATCCAGGCCTGAGAATACAGAGGATAAGGAGGTGATCGTGGCGTGATTGAAAGCGGGGCCCTCAGCATTGATGAAGTCATCCAGGTGCTGGATATGTACCGTGACAATGTGAAATCCTCCCGGAAGAAGATGGCGGAGCTTACGCCGACACGGGACCGGATCACGGCTATTATGGCATATGACCGTGAAGTCCAGGCCCTGGAGGCCGCCATGATGATCCTGCGGCAGCTCCCAGATGAGGTGCATGGAACCAACGCCGACCGGATCAGTGTCATGAACGATCAGGAGTTGGTGGAATTCCTGGAGCGCATTTCCGTGGGCGGGGAAGAGCCCTGGGAAACAGCCTTTGCGGCAGGCTTCTGCGGCTGTTGTCCCACGGTAGATGCTGTGGATGATGACGGCAGGCACTACAGCCTGAACGAGTGCGATTTTGCAGACGGCGTGTGCCCCCATGGGGACAGCATCCAGTGGTGGCTGGGCCAGCCGGCAGGGGAATGATCCAGGCTCCGGCCCTCTGCCGGGCGGGGGTGTCACCCGTCCGGACCCTCTTCTTTCATATAGTGCCGGGGCCCTGCCAATGGTGGGGCGCCCGGCAGAGGGCCGGAGCGAAAAAAGGGCCGCCCAAGCGGGCGGCCTCTGGGGGGTCAATCCTGGGCGTCTTGGTGCCAGACCTTCATATGGGGCCCGGAGGTACCGGCCACGATGGAGTTGGCCTTGGCCTTGCCCCGCTTGGCCTTGCCCTGCATCTCAGGCACAGGGGACTGCTGGTTGCGGGGCTGGGTGTGGGTCATATCAGGACGGGACATGCCTTGCTTTGCCATAAAATCACCTCAAAACAGCTTTTTGACCTCGTCGGCCATGCGGCGCAGCTCCTCCAGGGTGGCGGGCTGCTGCTTGCGGGCGCGGATCTGGGCCTGGATATACCCGGGCAGCTGGGAGAAGTAGGCCTCCATGGCCGGGTCCTCCGCCAGATTGGCGTACCGGTCGGTGTACGTGGGTTCCATAGGATCACCTCCGGGTATAGCTTGCCCAGGCTGACGGATAGATTTTTCTTAAAGCATCCCAGCAATATTGACCAGAACAGGGGGAAAGAAGATGAGTAAGAAAAACTTGCGGCGGATCTCGGTGCTGGTGACCGCACAGACCGCCGCCAATCTGGAGAAGCTGGCCCGGATGGACGGCCAGGCCAGCATCGGCCGGGTGATGGATAAGCTGGTGCGGGATCGGATGATCGCCCTCCGGCGGCCGGAACTGTGGCAAGGACACTACCTACAGCGGTTTGAGAGGGTGACCTGATGGCCAAACGAGTGAAAATCATCACCGCAGGGCGGCTGGTGTATGCGGTGATCTACACCACGCCCACGGCGGGGGACTCCGACCGGGCCAGGGCCCAGAAGCGGAAGGCCAGCACGGCAGCCCGGGAGAAGCTCAACGCCAGGACCTCCTTTCAGAAGCTGGAGCGCACCCTGGCGGCCAACTTCGACGACGGGGACCTGTTCCTCACCCTGACCTACGATGACAAGCACCTGCCGGAGGGCCGGGGCCAGGCGGTGCGCAAGGTGCGCTCCTTCCTGTCAAAGCTCCGGGCGGCCCGGAAGGCCAGGGGCCAGCCCCTGCGGTACATCTACGTCACCGAGGGCTGCTGTCCCGGCGGGCGGCTCCACCACCACCTGGTGCTCAACGCCACCGGCGACGATCTGGAGGAGATCCGCCGGCTGTGGATCTACGGGGACAACGTGGAGCTGCGGCCACTGACCTTCGACCGGACCTACACCTATGAGGATCTGGCCAGCTACCTCACCAAAGAGCCCCGGGAGTGGGGTCACCCACAGGTGGGGGAGCGGACCTGGACGCCCTCCCTGGGTCTGGCCCGGCCGGAGCCGGAGGCCGGGACCGTGCCCGACTACGTGACCCTGACACCGCCGCCGGAGGCCTTCGTCCTCCAGTGCGAGGGGCCGGTGCGCAATGGGTACGGGGAGTACGCCTGGCTCAAATACCTGCTGCCCAGGGACGGCAGGCGGAAGCGGGCCAGGCGGCGGAGACGAAAGATAGAATAGGCTTTTCTATTCTTTTCAGTCTCGGGGGTAAGTATATTCTCTTACATAACAGGCAGAAAGGCGGGAAAAAGGTTTGCAAATGGATGCGCGATATGGTAAACTATCCGTAAGGAATGGACGGTATGTCTGTCCCAACTGCAAGCAGACGACCAACCAGAAGGCCGACCCGGAAACGGAAGCCCGGGGCCTGATCCTCTGGTGCAGGAGTTGCAAGGCAGAATTCAGCGTGAACATCGACCGTGGCCAGTGCTTCGTTGTAAGCCGGTGCCGATGACTTCCCGAGTGGGGGAGCGTCGGCGCCGGCTTTTTTTACTGCCCGGAGGTGATAGCCCGTGGCCCTGAAGCCGCTCCGGCCCTGCCGATACCCGGGGTGCGCCGCCCTCACCCGGGAGGGGTACTGTGACAGGCACAGGCCCAAGCGGGCGGCCCGCCGGGCCTCGGCAGAGTGGCACGGCTGGTACAGCCTGCCCATCTGGGTGGACGATCTGCGGCCCGGCCAGCTGCTGGCCGAGCCCTGGTGCCGGGAATGCGCACGCCGGGGCGTCCGCACCCGGGCCACCGTGGTGGACCATGTCACGCCCCACCGAGGGGACTGGCAGCGGTTCACCGACAAGACCAACCTGCAATCCCTGTGCAAGTCCTGCCATGACCGCAAGACGGCACTGGAACAGGCGGAAATCCGGCGTGAAACGGCAAGCCGCTGAGCCCCGGAGCGGCGGCAGGCTCGGGCGCCCGCCCGCGCTCCCGTCATGCCCGCCCGCGGGCGCGGCAAGCCCGTGGCATGCCAGACCCGCCCCCGGCCCGAAAGTGTTTTATGTAAACTCGTACAAGACCGCAGCGGCTCCTCCGTGAGGGATTTTTTCCCCACGGGGCATTGGGGCCGGCGGCGGAAGGGAGGAGAGACGATGCCGGGACCCAGACAGAAGCTGGCCGTCCTGGAGGGAAACGGCCGCAAGCACCTGAGCAAGGCGGAAAAGGCCCAGCGGGCGGCCCAGGAGGTGGAGCTGCCCAAGCCTAAGACCATGCGCCTGCCCAAGTGGCTGCCGGAAGCGCACCGGAAGGAGTTCCGGGCCCTGGCCAAGGAGCTGCTGGCCGCCGACATGGGGGCGGCCCAGCTGGACCGGGACACCCTGGGTCGCTACGTGGTGGCTCAGGCCCAGTACGCCCAGGCCTGCCGCATGGCGGAGGAGGCCCTGGCGGCTCAAAGCCCGGCCCTGGCGGAGAAGTGGGTCAAGCTCCAGGACACCTGCTTCAAACAGGCCCGGGCCTGCGCCAACGACCTGGGCATGACCATCACCAGCCGCTGCCGCCTGGTACTGCCCGAGGGGGGCAGGCCCAAGGAGAAAAACCCCTTCGAGCAGATGATGGAGGAGCGGATGCGCCGTGCCTGAGCTGCTGACCCTGGCCCCCGGGGTGGAGGTGCCCAGGCCGGAGGACGGAACCGTGCTGCGGTACAGCCAGGAGGCGGTGCAGGACGTGCTGGACTTCTTCTCCCTGCTGTGCTTCGGCTCCAACGAGTGGGCGGGGGAGCCCTTCCGGCTGCTGGACTGGGAGCTGGACGCCATCCGCAGCTTCTACGGTGTCCAGGAGCAGGATGAGGACGGCAGCTGGCGCCGCTACCGGCGGTTCCTCTACGACGAGCTGCCCAAGAAGAACGGCAAGACCGAGCTGTCCGCCGGGCTGGGGCTGTACAACCTGCTGTGGGACGGGGAGAAGCGGCCCAAGGTGGGCATCTTCTCCTCCGACAAGGAGAATGCCGCCCAGGTCTACGAGGCGGCCAAGTACATGGTGGAGCACACCTGCCTGGGTCAGCCGGAGCACGACCCCATCGCCTGGGCGGTGGACTCCAAGCGGGAGATCCACACCAGGTACGGCGGGGTGCTGAAGGTGTACTCCGCTGACGCGGAGACCAAGCACGGCTACTCCTTCAGCGCCATCATCTTTGATGAGCTGCACACCCAGCCCAACCGAAAGCTGTGGGATGTGCTCACGGCGGGGTCGGACGCCGCCCGGCGGCAGCAGGCGGTGATCGTCCTCACCACCGCTGGCGACGACCCGGACCGGAAGAGCATCGGCTGGGAGATCCACGAAAAGTGCCGGAGGATCCTGGCCTGGCGGCGGGGGGAGCCAGAGCGGGAGCTGGACGGGGACGATCCGGCCTGGTGCCCCATCATGTACGGGATGTCGGTGCTCACCGGGGACGACCCGGACAGGATCGCCGCCCTGGACATCTACGACGAGGCGGTGTGGTACGCCTGCAACCCGGGCCTGGGCCACAACCTGAAGCTGCGGGACTTCCGCCGGGAGGCCAGAGCGGCCAAACAGAGTGAGAGCGCCGAGCGGCTGTTCCGGTGGCTGCGGCTCAACCAGTGGATTGCCACCCACACGGTGGGCTGGCTGCCCCTGGGCCTGTACGACAAGACCCAGTGGAACCGGGAGGAGTGGCAGGGTTTGAAGGTGACGGACCGGCGGCAGGCCGTCCGGGACTGGCTGATGGGCAAGCACTGCTTCGGTGGGCTGGATCTGTCTACCACCACCGACCTCACCGCCCTCACCCTGCTGTTTCCGCCCCAGGAGGGGCTGGACACCTGGGTGACCCTGTTCTGGGCCTGGCGGCCGGAGGAGGGCGTGGCGGAGGCGGAGCAGAGGGACCATGTGCCCTACCGGGATTGGTCCAGGGCGGAGTTCCTCACCCTGTGCCCCGGGGATATGGTGGACTTCACCATGATCGAGGAGACCGTGGCCTGGTGCGCGGAGATGTTCGACCTGGACACCCTGGGGGTGGACCCCTACCTGAGCCGCACCCTGACCCAGCGGCTTATGGACCGGGGCGTGGAGGTGGTGGAGATTCCCCAGACCATCAAGGAGCTGTCCCCCGCCATGAAGGAGGTGGAGCGGCTGCTGCGGTCCCGGGAGATGCTCCACGAGCACAATACGGCGGCCCGTTGGTGTTTTGGCAACGTCCGCTGCCACGTGGACGGCAACGAGAATCTCAAGCCCATGAAAAATCGCAGCACCGGCCGCATCGACATGACGGTGGCCTGGATCATCGCCATGGCCACGGCGATGGTGAAGATGCCTCAGGGGCCGGATATCAACCAGCACGTACTTTCGGAAGATTGGGGGATTTGATTTGAAAAAACGACTGAGCCGGGTTGGCAGGACCCTGGGTCTCTACCTGGACGACCTGCTGCTCCTGGCCGGCGGGGGATGCTTTGTGCGGGCGGCGCTGGACCTGGGCGGCCGGCCGGCGGCCCTGGCCACGGCGGGCGTCTGCCTGACCGCCTACGCCGTGGTGGTGGCCAGATCCCGGGGAGGTGGCCGTAAGTGATCCTGAATCAGGCCATGCGGCCCAGGTCTGCCATGGAGGAGACCGCCCTGCCCTGGGAGGAGATCCATCGCTGGTTTCGGGAGACCTTCTTCGACGGCGAGGAGCTGGAGGCCACCCAGACCACCGCCCAGCGGCTCTCTCCGGTGTCGGCGGCCCACCGGATCCTGTCCAACTCCTTCGGCCTGATCCCATTCGGCGTGTACCGGAAGGACGGAGAGGCCAGAGTGGCGGTGGACGATCCCTATCTGGCCCAGGTGCTGAAGGTCCGGGCCAACGAGTATATGTCCCCCTTCATGCTACGGAAGATCGTCATGTCCAACGCCTTCTGGCATGGGTTCGGGGCGGTGTGGAACCGGACGGACAGCGCCGGCCATGTGATCGCCCGCATCCCGCTGCCCACGGAGTGCTGCACCATCCGGAAGGACGTGGAGAACGGGGTGTACTGGTACGACTACAGTGTGGATGGATTCCAGAAGAGCTTTTCCAACTATGAGCTGTCCTTCCTGTACTTTGAGACCTACGACGGGATCCGGGGCCGGGGGCTGCTGGAGCTGGCCCGGGAGTCCATCGCGGCGGACGCCATGGCCCAGCGGTTCAGCAAAAAGTTTTACCAGAACGGGGCCAGGCTCTCCGGCATCATTGAGGTGGACACGGACGCCAGTTCGGAGACCCGTCAGAAGGTCAAGCAGGAGTTCCGCTCCTTTGCCTCGGACGACGCTTTTGCCGTGGCGGTGCTGGACCACAGCATGAAGTTCACCCCCCTGGGCGTCAGCCAGAGCGACGCTCAGTTCATCGAGAGCCGGGGGTTTACCGTGGAGGAGATCAGCAGGTTCAGCGGGGTCCCCAAGCATATGCTCCAGACCGGCAAGGAGAGCTACAACAGCAACGCCCAGCAGCGGCTCAACTATGTCACCGATACCCTGCTGCCCTATGTGGTCCAGTGGGAGAGCGAGGACAGCTACAAGCTGCCGGGCCCTGTCCAGCGGCAGGCTGGGGTATATATCCACGGCAATGTGGAGGCCCTGCTCCGGGCGGACCCAGCCACCAGGGCTGACTTCTATGTGAAGCTCATCGAGCACTCAGTCCTGTGTCCGGACGACGCCCGGGCCAAGGAGGAGCTCAATCCCATTCCGGGGGGCCTGGGCAAGCAGTTCCTTGCCAACAAGGCGCTGGGTTCCCTGGAGTCTGTGCTGAAAGGAGAGGAAATGAATGGCTGAGATCGCGCTGCGGGGGGAGCTGTGGGACAACGACTCCGCCGACGTGCTGCGCTGGTGGGGGTGGCGGGACATCACCGCCCCCATGGACATCGCAGCTGCCCTGGAGGCGGCGGGCGGGGAGGATATCACCCTCCTTATCAATTCCCCCGGCGGGGATATGGCCGTGGGCCTGGAGATCCGCTCCATGCTCCGGCGCTACCCCGGCAATACCACGGCCCTGTTCCAGGGCTTCGGGGCCAGCGCCGCCACCCTGGCGGCCACCGGCTGCCGGATCATCCAGAGCGAGCCCGGAGCCCTGCTGTGCTACCACAACCCCAGCGGCGGGGCGGAGGGGGATTTCCGGGAGATGCGCCGGGCGGCGGAGGCCCTGCAGAACGCCAGGGACTGCATCCTGGAGGTCTACACCGCCCGGGGCGGCACCAAAACCCGGGAGGAGCTCATGACCCTGATGGACAAGGACATCTGGATCACACCCACCCAGGCCAGGGAGTACGGGCTCATCGACGAGATCGTGGGTGTCCCTGTGGATGAGGAGGACCCGGCGGCCTTTGTGGCGGCGTCGGGGCGGATCCGGCTGACGGCGGCCATGCGGGAGAGGTATCAGGCCCATGTGGCCGACCAGCGGGCCCAGGCGGCCCGGGAGGAAGAGGGCAGGCGCGCTCTGGCGCGGCTCAGGGCGCTTGCTGAGTTTTGAGCTTTGAAAGGAGAACAGTATGGATTTCATGGAGAAGATCACCGAGCTCCGGGCCCAGAAGGCCCAGCTGCTCACCCAGGCCCAGGCCCTGGTGGATGAGGGCAAGATTACCGAGGCCAACGCCGTCACGGACCAGATGGAGGACATCAACGCCCAGATCGCCGGCCTGGAGAAGCTGGCCCAGGCCAGCCGGGAGAACGCCCGGCCCGACTATGACGGCGCCCTCCACGGCAAGCCCGCCGACAGCGGCAAGGGAGAGGGCAAACCCTTCGCCTCGGTGGGAGAGCAGCTGCTGGCCATCTACAACTTCCGCAAGAACCACGTGGAGGACAAGCGGCTCCAGAAGGTAAACAACGCTGTGCTGGGGTCCAACGAGGGGAGCGGTACCGACGGCGGCTTTGCTCTCCAGACCGACTTTGCCGGCATGATCATGGAGAGCGCCGTCCAGCAGAGCCCCCTGCTCAACCGGCTGGACCGCTATACCTGCTCCAGCTCCGCCAACGCCATGCGGTGGGTGAGCGCCGATGAGACCAATGTGTCCAAGTCGGTGTTCGGCGGGGTGCAGATGTACTGGGCCAGCGAGGGGGCCGCCGTGGCTGCCAGCAAGCCCCAGTTCCGGGAGATGAAAATGGATCTGGAGAAGATGATGGGCTTCCTCTACTGCACCGACGAGATGCTGGAGGACGCCGCCTTCCTCTCCGGCTTTGCCAGCTCCGCCTTTACCCTGGCCGGGGACCGGCTGCTCACCGAGGGGGTCATCTGCGGCGACGGCGTGGGCAAGCCCCTGGGCCTGATCCACTCCAAGGCCCTGGTCACCGTGGACAAGGAGAGCGGCCAGGCGGCGGGCAGCTTCCTGGGGGCCAACGCCATCAAGATGCAGGCCCGGGCCATGCCCCGGAACCGGGAGCGGCTGGTGTGGCTGATGCACCCCGACGCGGAGGAGCTGCTGCCCACCTTGTCCATCCAGAGCGGTGAGGCGGCCAAGTTCCTGTGGAACCCTGAGGGGGGCCTGGGCAACTTCGACACCCAGCGGGTGCTCAACAAGCCGGTGCTCTTTGAGGACAGCTGCTCCGCCCTGGGGAACGCCGGGGATATCCTGCTGGTGGACCCCTATATGTACATCCTGCTGACCAAGGGCACCGTCAAGCAGGACTGGTCCATCCATGTGGAATTTCTCACCGACCAGAACTGCTTCCGGGTGGTGTACCGCTGCAACGGCGCCCCCAAGGTGAGCAAGCCCCTGACCATCAAGAACAGCACCAAGACCCGCAGCCCCTTTGTGGCGCTGGCGGCCCGGAAGTAAGGAGGACTTTGCATGAATCGGATCAACGAAGAACTGGCGTTCCAGACTGCCTTTGCCCCCCAGAGCGTGACGGCCTCCACCGAAAAGACCTCCGACTTTATCGACGTCTCCGGGGTGGAGGAGATCGTGTTCCTGGTCTCTGCCGCCCCTCTGGGCGCCGGCAAGAGCCTGACGGTGACCCTGCTGGCCTCGGACGACAGCAGCGGCAGCGAGGCGGAGGAGGTGGAGACGGCTACCTTTACCGACACGGTTGGTACCGCGGCCCAGACGGCGGTGGTGAGCTATCGGCCCAGTGCGCTCCATGGCCGCTACGCTGCGGTGAAGTTCCAGCACGACGGCGCCGCGGCGGTAGTGTGCGGTGCGGTTGCCGCCGCCAACACCATGTATCTGCCCGCGGCCAGCGGCTGGACCCTGGTGGTGTGATGCCCCTGACCGAGGAGCGGCGGGCCAGTCTGTTGGCCTATTGCCGGATCGAGGAACCCACCCAGGGGGAGCTGGCCACCCTGGAGACCCTCTATGACGCCGCAGTTGGGTACCTGGAGGGCGCCGGGGTGGCGGAGCCTCCCGAAGGCACCACACGGCGGGCCCAGTATGATCTGGCGGTGAACTTCATGGTGCTGCGGGACTTTGATCTGCGTGACGCCACGATCACCGGAACCATAGTGGCGGACAACCCCGCCTTCCGGCGGCTCATGACCCAGCTCAAACTGACAGAACCGGTGCCCGAGTCGGACCCGGTTGGGGAGGGGTGAGCCATGGCCTACATCGGAGCGGGCCGGCTGGACCAGCCCCTGGAGGTGCTGGAGCTGCGGGAGACCGCCGACGGGGTGTGGGAGTGGGTGACCGTCCGCCGGGCCTGGGCCAAGGTGGAGCAGACCAGTAAGAGCAATCTGTTCTCCAAGGTGGGCGTGGGGGCCCGGGACGCCGCCATCGTCATCCGACGGCAGCCCCTCACCCTCCACAACGCCCTGCGGTGGAGGGGACAGCATCTGTTTCTCACCGCCATCACCGAGAATGGCCGCAACCATTTGTCGGTGTCGGCGGCGCTGGTGACCGTGGACCAGGTGCGCCTGCGGGAGGACGAGACCACCCGGGCCATGACCTTCCCCGGCGTCCTTACGGAGCTGTATGCCCGGCACCAGCAGGAATGGCCCATGTCGGCCAATGAGCTGGGCCTGGTGCTGGTGACGCCCAAGACCGTGACCCTGCACCCCGGCAGCCTGGTGGAGGCCAGGGACGCGGCCTGGGAGGTGCTGGCGCCCCACCAGTTGGACCCGTATAAAAACGAGTACGAGATCGGAAGGCGGGTGGATCTGTGAGCCGGCAGGCGACATTGGACCGGCAGGCGGTTCAAAAGTTTAACTCCCGCTTCGGCCGCCTGATGGAGGTGTTTCCTGAGGCCCGGGCCACGGCGGTAAAGGCCATGGGCCAGGCGGTCCAGCAGGAGCTCAATGCCCAGATCGGGAAGGCCGACCTGGAGACAGACGCCAAGGGGACTGTGTCCTCCTGGCAGGAACTGCGGCTGGGCAGCAAGGGAGGGTATGCTGCCCTGTCTGCCATAAAAGCAAGCCCATATCATGCGGGAAAGAAACCAAAGAGCTGGAAAGGGACCCCGGTGACTGTAAAACAGGTCACAAAATGGCTGGAACGGGGTCATGGGGTCCGAAAGCCTGACACTACAAAAGACTACGCCTGGAGCCAGCGCAGGAAAAACAGGATTTGGCGCTCCGGTGTGAATAAGTACACAGGTCTGCGGTATGTGAAAGGCCGGATGTTTTATTCCTGGACAAAGTTGAAGGCCAAGGATCACGCTCTGAACGCCGCCACTGAGGCTATGAAAAACCTTACCAAGGAGATAATCAAGATGAAAAGGGATGGCTACTCATGACTGTGAATACCCTGATGACCGCCGTGGAGGCGGCAGTGAAGGCCAAGTATCCCGGCGAGCCGGTATTTACCGACGTGTTGCCCAAGGACTTCAAGCGGCCCTCTTTTGCCCTGGAGTGCCAGAAAAACGAGACGGCAGATGTCAACCAGTTCCTGGTGCAGCGGGCGGTGACCGTGCTGCTGACCTGCTTTGTGGAGGTCAACGCCTATGGCGACAGCAGCCGGGAGGCGCTGAACGGGCGGATGGATGCCCTGTGCGCCCTCTTCGGCCAGGGGTACCTCCGGGTAGGGGACCGGGCCCTGCGGGTGCAGACCGACCGGGGAATAGGCGCCCCTGACTTTGCCGAGGTCACGCTGGTATTTACCTGGACTGACGCCCGGCCGGCGTACCAGGACCCCAACGCCCCGGGCAGCGGGGTGCCCCGGATGGAGGACTTTGAGGTCAACGGGATTGTGATGGCCGGCGGCATGCCGGAGAAAGGATAAGTGAGCATATGGCAACGACAAATGGATTGCCCTCCCTGAAAATCGCCTTTGAGAAAGCGGCGGGGACGGTGGTGAGCCGAACCAAAAAGGGCGTGGTGGCGGTCATGGTGCGGGACGAGGAGGCCCAGGGGGTGTACACCATGAGCTCCGCCCTCTTTATCCCTCCTGATCTGGGAGAGGCCAACAAGACCCACATCCGCACCGCCTTTGAGGGCAGCGACCGGGGCGAGCCCAGCCAGGTGGTGCTGGCGGTCATCGCCCCCGGCACCGACACCACCGACGCCCTGGAGGCCGGGTTGAAGCTGCTGGAGTCCTACAGCATCGACTATCTGGCGGGGCCACCCGATGTGACGGCGGACGAGCTGGAGCTCCTCACCGCCTGGGTGCTGGAGCAGCGGGAGATGGACCGCACCGTCAAGCTGGTACGCCCCTTCCAGACCACCGGCAGCGACGATATGGGCATCATCGAGCTGGACGAGACCGGCCTGGCCGACAAGAACGGCTCGGTCACCGCCGCCTCGTACTGCGCCCGGCTGGCGGGCATCTTTGCCGGTGTCCCCATGAGCATGTCGGCCACCAACGTGGCCATGCAGGAGCTGACGGCGGTGACCCCCCGTACCCTGCTGGAGCAGCAGACCGCCATCAACAACGGCAAGCTGATCTTCGTCCACGACGGCCTCCAGGCCAAGATCGCCCGGGCGGTCAACTCCCTGGTCACCATCCCCCAGGACGGCAAGGAGGACTGGAGCAAGATCAAGATCGTGGAGGGTATGGATCTGATCCGGTACTACCTGCGCAACACCATCGAGCAGAGCTACCTGGGCCGCTATGCCAATACCTACGACAACAAGCAGCTGCTGGTGTCCGCCATCCAGGACTATTTCTACTACCTGGAGAGCGCCGGGGTGCTCAACCCGGGGGAGAGCTTTGCCGAGGTGGACTATGACCGCCAGCTGGAGTGGATCAACGCCCAGGGGGGCAGTACCACCGACATGAGCCGCCAGGAGGTGCTGGAGTACCAGACCGGTTCCTGGGTGTTCCTCAAGTGCGGTGGGCGTCTGGTGGACGCGATGGAGGACTTCGAGATCCTGTTCAACACGCTGTAAGGAGGATAGTTATGGCAAAAACCATTGACAGGGCCAGCCGGGTGATCTCCGGTACCTGGGGAAGTGTCTGGCTGGATGGAGATGCGGTGGTAGAGAGCACCGCGCTTCAGGCCAAGTTCAACAAAAACAAGGAGAAGGTCTACCTTTGCGGGCAGTTCGTCACCGACAACAAGGCCATGAGCGCCGACGGCACCGGTTCCATCACCATCAAGAAGGTGGACAGCGGCCAGCTCCAGCGGGAGATCGACCTCCAGAAGGGCACCGACCGGCGGTGTACCATCATCAGCAAGCTGGCCGACCCCGACGCCTATGGCTTCGAGCGGATTGCCCTGTACAACGTGAGCTTTGACGATCTCACTTTGATGGACTGGAAAGCCAACACCATCGGTGAGATCACCCTGCCGTTCACGTTTACCCGTGCGGAACTTCTGGATGCGATTGAGGTGGATTGATATGGAAGATGTGAAAAAGGAAAATCAGCAGACCGATCTGGTATCCCTGCTGCTGCGGCCCGAGGTGCCCAATGTGCAGAAGCAGCTGCCCACCGCACGGTATAAGGTGAAGCGGCTCAGTGAGCTGCTGGGCACGGACGCTGTGTTTACCCTGCGGGCCCTGCCCTACGGCAAGGTGCAGAAGCTGCGGGAGAGCATGGCCGACGACGTATCGGTCCATATTCTGCTCCAGGGCTGTGTGAACCCTGTACTGAAGGACCCCGCCCTGAAAGAAAAGTTTGGCGGGGCCACCCCTGCCGAGACCGTGAAAAATATGCTGCTGCCCGGCGAGATCGAGGACCTGTCCCGGGCGGTGGAGCGGTTGTGCGGCTTCCGGCGGATCACCATTGAAGAAGTAAAAAACGGCTGACGGAGGGCGTCGACCCAGAGCTGAGCCTGCTCTTTTATCTCTTCCGGTACCATCACTGGACGCCGGAGATGTATACCAACCTGAGTACGGGAGGGCAGGATCTGGTCTGGGGGATGGCTCTCCGTGAAGCGGAACTGATGGAGGAGGGTCGACCGTGGCAGAAGAAGTGGGCATTGTGATGAGCCTCTATGACAGGGTGAGCCCAACCCTCAAGGCCATCGCTGGCAACTCCAGGGCCTTTGACAAGACCCTGGACGAGCTGGAGGCCAGTCTGAAGGCCTACGACAAGGCCCAGGAGACCATGACCAAACGGGCGGCCGACCTGAAAAAGGCCCTGGCCGAGACCGACCAGCAGGTGAAGGACGCCCAGAAGAGCTACAAGAAGCTCCACGACGAGGCCAGCAAAAACGCCCTGGATACGGCCATCGACCGGCAGACCGAGCTGCGGCGGAAGCTGACAGAGACCGAAAGCTCCCTCAAAGCCAACGCCAAGGCCTATGATACCCTCTATGAGAATGCCCGCAAAGCGGCCAACGGGATGCAGACCGTCAGTACGGAGGCCGGAAAGGCGGCCAGTGGGATTCAGGAGGTCACCGTGGAGGCCAGCAAGGCGGAGAACCGGGCGGCCACTATGGCCCAGGCAGCGCCGGCGTCAGCGGGCAGCTCCGTGGACATCCTCTCCGCCCTGGGCCAGGCGGGAGCCTGGTCCATGGTGGGGGACATGGCCAGCCAGTGGGCGGGCACCTTTGTGTCGTCCCTGGGCGGCAGCGAGGTGGGCACCCTCTTTGCCGGCGCACTCAGCGGCGCCGGCAGCGGGGCAGCTATCGGCACCATGATCGCTCCCGGCGTTGGTACCGTTGTCGGCGCCGGGCTGGGGGGCCTGGTGGGGCTGGTGAGCGGTGAATCACAGGTATTTGAGCAGAAAGACGACGCCTTCAAGGCCTTCGTTCAGGAGACCACCCAGGAGCAGATGGAAGCTTTGTACACGTCCATCGCCTCGGGCTCCGATACCGCCGCCCAGCGGGAGCTGGACTCCATCGCCTTCAACCAGCTGCTGGGGAATGGCGTGGGGGACAGCTTTCTGGCCGACCTGCGGGAGATGGCCGCCGACACCCCCATGGAGTACGGCGACCTGACCCAGATGAGCCGGTCCCTGGCCACCGGGTTCGGGGACGATCCCGACCGGATGCTGGAGCTGCTGGAGGGCATCGGCAACGCGGGCAGCGCCGTGGGCACCGACGCCTCGGGCATGACCTATATGGCCCAGGTGATGAGCCGGATGCAGTCCAGCGATAAATTCAGTCGGGAAGATTTGGATGCCTTTCAGGATCGTGGCATTGATGTACTGAGCATGTTGTCCTCAGCACTCAAGGTAACTGAGGGTGAGATCTATGACATGATAACTGAAAGTGAGATTGGCGGACGGCAGGCAATCACTATCATCCAACAAGGGTTGGATCAGTACGCCGGGGCCATGGACAAGATGGCCCAGACCTACAGCGGCCTGGAGTCCACCCTGGCCGACGCACAGACCGAGATGGACAACGCCTATGGCGAGGGCTACAACGAAACACGTGCGCAGGGAATGCAGGAGGAGATCGACTTTCTCAACGGGTACAGCGGCGACCTGATGAAGGAGGCAAACCGGGCCATGGGGGCCTGGCAGGCCGAGCTGGAGAACACCCAGGAGCAGTTCCAGCGGGAGGCCCTGGCCGCTGTCATGTCGGGGGCAAAGACCACGTTGTTCAGCGAAGAGGCCCAGGAAGAGCTGAACGAGCTGTGGGCCAGCTATCAAAAGGCGGAGATCGAGGGCAACGCCGCGGAGCAGGGCCGCCTGCTGGCCGAGGCCAGAGTGATGGCCCAGTTGGAGTACAACACCAGCGAGGGCGCCCAGCTGATGGTGGCGTATGAGACCCAGCTGGCTGCGTGGATCAGGGATAATGCCGCCACCAATGATGCCTACTGGGATGCAGGCCACCGGAAGGGACAGGAGTACGGAAAGGGCCTGGCGGCCGCCATGACTGAGATCCAGGTCACGGGCCCTCAGATCGTGGCCATAGACGGTGAGGAATATTACTACCGACCGGGCTACGGGTATGTGTCCAGCAACCCCAGCAGCCATGCGTTTGGACTGGATCGGGTGCCCTATGACAACTACCCGGCTATCCTCCATGAGGGAGAGCGGGTGCTTACCGCCCGGGAGGCCAGGGCGATGGATCGGGCTTCCGCCATGGCGCGACAGGACGAGGCGGACAGCCTTGTGCAGCCCTACGTCCTCCAGGTGGAGAGCCCTACATTGGCCGCAGAGCCTTCCGCGCCCGAGCCGGAGCCTTCGACCTACGGCGGGACGGTGGACAGCCTTGTGCAGCCCTACGTCCTCCAGGCGGAGGGCCCGGCATTGGCCGCAGAGCCCGCCGCGCCTGAGCGGGAACCTTCGGCCTACAACGGGGCGGTGGACAGCCTGGCCCAGCCCTATGTCCTCTCGACGGGTCACCAGGCGGAAATGCCGGAGTTCCAGCCCCGCCTGGTGCTGGGAGACCTGACCGCCCGGGCCCAGGCCGCCGCCCCGGCGGACAGCCAGCCCAGCCGGGTTATCAACATCGACATCAGCGGCAACAGCTTCGGGGCCGGACAGAGCGCGGAGGAGATCGCCCAGCGGCTGGCCGACCTGCTGGAGCTCAAACTGGCGGCGGGGGTGTTGTAAATGCTGCGCATCCTGTCATTCCTGGACGAGGCCGCCGGCAAGGAGCTGATCCTGCCGGTGACCCCAAGCAGCTACCAGTGGAGCCACGGCAATCGGGTGGAGACCATCCGGCTGGACCAGCTGGGAGAGATCAACCTGCCCGGCGGGCGGCAGATGGGCAGCTGCACCCTGACCGACCTGCTGCTGCCCGCCCAGCTCTACCCCTTCTGCAACCCAGGGGCGTCGGCAAATCCCTTTGTGTACATCGAACAGCTGGAGACGTGGAGCGACGCCAACAAGGTGGTGCGGTTTCTGGTGTCCAACACCCCCCTCAATGCCCAGGTGCTCATCGAGTCGGTGGAGTACGGGGAGCGGGACGGCACCAACGATGTGTACGCCACCGTATCCCTGAGGCAATACCGCAAGCCGGAGGTCCCGGTGCTGGCGGTCACCGGCGGCGGGGCGGACACCGGCCGGGATACCGCCACCGGGGCCGCCCAAACCCGCACCTACACCATCGTCAAGGGGGACACCCTGTGGGGCATCGCCCAGAAATTCTATGGCAGCGGGGCCTACTACACCCGCCTGGCGGCGGCCAACAGTGCCGTCATCAAAAACCCCAATCTGATCTACCCCGGCCAGGTGCTGACCATCCCGCCGGTGGACCAGCTGCCGGCGGCCATGACGGCCAGCGCCAGCGTCAAGACGGCCAACAACACCAAAACTACCCGCACCACAACCACTGCGACTGCTACCACCAGCAGCACCACCGACCGCAGCCAGGACAAGCGGTGGAAGGTGCAGCTGGCCAAGGAGCAGGCCCTGGCAAGGAGGTGACAGCCTATGGCCTATGAACTGCGGCTGATCGCCCCCAACGGCGGCTCGGTGGTGGATCTGACCCAGCTGGTGCAGACCCTGACCTGGAGCGGCAGCGTGGACCAGGTGGCCCGGGAGCTGACCTGCACCCTGGCGGTGCCCAGGGATGGCAGCATTACGCCCCCTGCTCTGGAGGAGGGTGCCAGCCTGCTGCTCCGGGTGGACGGGGTTGACCGGTTTGTGGGGCCGCTGCTGTCAGCCACCACCAACTCCCAGTCCGCTCTGGTGGACCTGACCGCCCTGGACCGGGGTCGGTTCCTGGTGGGCAACCAGGGGTGGTACAAGTTTGAAAACACCGCCCCGGAGACCGTGGCCCGCACCCTGGCCAGCGACTACGGCATCCCCACCGGGTCTATCGCCGCCACTGGGGTGCGGGTGAGCCGGAAGTTCCCGGGTACGGCCCTGGACAAGATCCTGCGCACCATGTACGCCCTGGCGGGGGAGCAGACCGGCAAGCGGTACCTGATCCGCTTCACCGGCGGCGGGACCATGGAGGTCGTGGCCCGGCCCACCGCCGCCTCCTTCTCCATCCAGTCCACCATGGAGGTTACCAACACCTGGGACATTACCAACCTGCAAAACTCGGTGGCCATCCGCACCGACAGCGGGACTCTGGTGCGCCGGGTGGACGACGGGGCCTCGGTGGCCCTCAATGGCCGGCTGGAGCACGTGCTCACCCAGCGGGAGGGGGAGGACGGGGGCAAGGAAGCCCAGGCCTGGCTGACGGACCACGGCCTCCAGCAGAACCTGACGGTGGAGACCCTGGGGGACCTCCGGCTCATCGCCGGGGACGCGGTGCGCCTGAAGGACACCGGCAGCGGGGTCTCCGGCCTGTTCTGGATCGACACTGACATCCACACCTGGAAGAACAAGCAGTATTACACCAAAGTCACGCTGAATTTCCGCAACCTGATGGACGACACCTCGGCGGGGAGTGATATAGATTGAAAACCTTTGAGGAAAACGCGGGCCGCATCCTCCGCAGCATGGGGGAGGCCTCGAAAAAAGTTGCCGCGCCGTCGGCGTTCTATCTGGGCGACGTGACCAGGGCCGGCCATGGGGTATTGGAGATATCCTGCGGCGGCCTGCCCCTGGAGCCGAAAGAGCTCTATCTGGCGGTGGGGCTCAATTACCGCTGGACCTATGACAACGGGGCGGACAACCTGCTCCGCAAGGGGGACCGGGTGGTGCTGCTGAGCCGGGACGGCCAGACCTATTACCTGCTGCAAAGGATGGTGAGAGCGTGAGCCTGTTTCCCATGTTCACCCTGCCGGCCGCCGCCGGTACGGGGGAGCTGCCCCTGTTCACCGACGTGGCCATGGACTACGACGCCGGGACGCCCCGGTGGGAGAGCGGCAACCCTGTGCTGGTCACCGGCCTGGAGGCGGTGAAGAGCTGGGCCTGGCGGGCGGGGGCCACCGCCCCGTACCGCTGGCCCAGCGTTGACTGGTCCTACGGCGGCGAGCTGGAGGCCCGGGTGGGTCAGCCCTAACAGGAGGGCACCAAACGCACCGA
>CASEOA010000106.1 GCA_949289455.1 uncultured Eubacteriales bacterium | reverse complement strand
CCATCAGCCCGCCGGCGGCCAGCAGCCGCGGGTGGCCCTCGCCCGGGCCCTGGCCCTGAAGCCGGACATCCTCTGCTTTGACGAGCCCACCTCCGCTCTGGACCCGGAGCTCACCGGGGAGGTGCTCAAGGTGATCCGCGCCCTGGCCCAGCAAAAAACCACCATGATTATCGTCACCCACGAGATGGCCTTCGCCCGGGACGTGGCCGACCAGGTCATCTTTATGGACGGCGGGGTCATTGTGGAGCAGGGCCCCGCCCGGCAGGTCATCGAGAACCCCCGGGAGGAGCGCACCCGGCAGTTCCTCTCCCGCTACTCTGAGAATTGAAACCAAAGCAAAAGCGTGGTATCATAGTTTTGATACCACGCTTTTTCAAAGGAGCTGAGGCCATGGAGGAGAGCCTGTTTTTGCCGGTACTGTCCCATTTTGAAAACAAAAACTTCTGGACCGCCAGCGGCGGCCGGATGCGCTACCGGGTGGACCCGGTGCTGGGGGAGGACCAGCCCCCCGTCCTGGCTGCCCAGGTGTGGGAGGGGCCCTGGCGGCTCCAGGACAGTGCGGTAGAGGAGATCTGCTCCTTTCCCATGACTGAGGAGGGGCTGGAGGAATTGAGGGCCTGGGCCCTGGGCTGGCAGGAGAAGATCAACGCCCGGCCCCCCAAAACCCTGGCCCAGACCATCCAGGAGCGGGACGCCCGTCGTGCCGCCCAGGTGGAACAGCAGGGAGAATGAGACGCTGAGTGACCTGTCCCAGCGCCCGGGCATAGGATGGTCCGGGAGGGATACCCATGCAGATCACAGAGCACATTCTCACCAAAAACGACTGCTACAAGGCCGGGCGCACCATTACGCCCAAGGGCATCATGGTCCACTCCACCGGGGTGGCCCAGCCCGACGTGAACGTCTTTCTCAACGCCTGGAACAAGCCGGATGTGGAGGTATGCGTCCACGCCTTTGTCCACCGGGGCGGCGTCACCGAGACCCTGCCCTGGAACTGGCGGGGGTGGCACGCCGGAGGTAAGGCCAACAACACCCACATCGGCTTTGAGATCCTGGAGCCCGCCGGACACACTTACAAAGGGGGCACCATGATTGGCTACGACGTGGCCAAGAATACCCCCTATTTCAACCAGGTCTACGCTACGGCGGTGGAGCTGTGCGCCCACCTGTGCCAGAAGTACGGCCTGGACCCCCGGAAGGACATTATCGACCACGCCGAGGGCAACAAGCTGGGCCTGGCCTCCGGCCATGCCGACGTGGGGCACTGGTTCCCCAAGCACGGCAAAAGCATCGACACCCTCCGGGCGGACGTGGAGGCTTTGATGAAGGGGGGTGGGGAAGACATGACCGAGGCGCAGGTGAAGGATCTGCTGGACCAGCAGGCCAAGGAGCTGGCGGCCAAGCCGGTGAGCGACTGGGCCAAGACGGCTTGGGACAAGGTCAAGGCCGCCGGGCTGATGGACGGCACCGCCCCCGGCGGGTCCCTGACCCGGGAACAGGCCGCCGTCCTGCTGGAGCGGCTGGGCCTGCTGAAGCAGTAACGCCACAGATTATAAAAAAGAGAGGAAGAAGAATTATGACCTGGGGAACCTATTATTTTTTCTACGAATGTCCCAACTGCGGCAAGAAGTACCGCTATGAGCTGGAGGGGGCGGATGACAGTACCTTCGGTCTGTGCCCCGACTGCCAGGTGATGGGCAAGTTCGTGGGGGAGACCAAGGACAACAAGCAGGGCGAAGATAAGTTCGCCGACTACGAGTTCGTATAAGCGCGAAAAAGGACGCCGGAAGGCGTCCTTTTTCATGGGTCAGTCGGGCTGCGTTACGGTGCCGGACTGGGTGATGTGCAGCATATCGGCGGTGATATCGGTGGTGTAGGGGTTCAGGCCGGTGGTGTTGACGATCTCCAGCACCTTGCCGGGGTAGAGCTCATAGCACCAGTCCCACCCCTTCTTGTAGGTCACCGAGCCGTCTCCGGGCAGGGAGGTGGCCTCCACGGTGCCGAAGTCCAGTTTCAGCCCCTTGTCGGCAAAGTAGGCCAAATCGGTGATCCCCAGGTCGGTCTGTACCGTGTCCATGAAAATGTCGATGTAGGTGGGCAGGTTGAGGGGCTGGGAGGCCGCCTTCTGGAGCACGGCGGTGATCAGGGCCCGCTGGGTTTTGGTGCGGCCGATATCGGCGTCGGGATAGGCGTCGTAAATGTTGTTGGGGTAGGTGCCCTTGCCGTCGGAGTTCTTCCGGCAGCGCACCACCTTCAGGGCGTCCTCCCCGCTGAGCCACTGCATCCCCGGCTCAAAGTGGATGTACAGGTCCTGGCTGGGGTCGTCGTAGGCCATGTGGACGGGTACGTCAAAGTCCACGCCCCCCACCGCGTCCACCAGCCGGACAAAGCCTTCGGTGTCGATCTTCACAAAAAAGTCGATGGGGAAGCCCACGATCTTCCGGACTTCCTCCTTCAAGGCGTCCATACCGTTATAGGCGTACATGCTGCACAGCTTATAAAAGTGCTTGCCGCTGGCAGTCTCCCCCTCGATGAGGGTATCCCGGGGGATGGAGACCATGGCCAGGGTCTGATTCACCGTGTCATAGGTGGCCACGATCATGGTGTCCAGGTTGCCGCTGGACTGGTCGCTGGCGCACAGCAGGAAGGTGTAGGTGTACTCCTTTCGCTCCAGGCCGGCCTGAGTCTCGGTGGAGGGGGGCTGCCCGTCCTCTGAAATGGAGGGCGGGGTGTCCGGGGGAATCACCGGAGGCCGGGCCAGCAGTTTAAAGCCGACGATGACTGCCAGCACCAGCACCGCCAGTACCGCCAGTACGATGAACAGGATCTTGGCTGCTCGCTGGCCGGCGGTCAGTGGGGGATGTTCCTTTTTCAGAAGCCGTTTGGCCACAGGCACCACGCCTTTCTTTGGTAGGATAGCTCGCATTTGCGCGATAAAGGTTAGACGGTGCAGCGGCTCAAAAAGTTTCCCCGTTTATGGTTTTTTTTCGACAGCCCCCCCATCCCCCACCAGGCGGCCCCGGATGCTGAGGGTGGCGGCGGTCAGGGCGTTCACCGCCCCCAGCAGGTCGCACAGCAGCTGGTTCTGCCGGGTCAGCTCCTCCAGCACCCGGTCCAGGCCGTCGGGGGTGGGGACGGGCACCGGATAGCCCCCCCAGCAGGGGAGTGGATTACAGTACCGCTTCATCACCGGCTCCTCCACCACGGGAGCCGGAGGTCCGGAAGGCGGGGCGGCGGGCCGCCGGGACATGGCACAGGGGGATGGTCTCATGGCAATACCTCCTTTTCTCCCCCCATCCTATGCCCGGCGGAAAAAGAAGGGTACGGCGGGCAGAATTGGAGAAATTGCCCGTTGACATTTGGAGGGGACATGGTACACTAAACTAAGCCGTACAGAGAACAGACCCCACAGACGGCTTGGAAAGGAAAGAACTGCCATGAAAAAGAGACTGCTTGCCCTGGGGCTCACCGTGATGCTTGCCCTGGGCCTCACCGCCTGCGGCCCCAAGACCGCCCCCGAGACCGAGACAACCCCCGCCCAGGCCGAGACCACCCCCGCTCAGGTGGAGACCACTCCGGCCCAGACCGAAACCACCCCTGCCCAGTCTGAGCCCCCCACCGGGGAAAAGACCGAGATCAACCTGGGCCTGCTCAACGGCCCCACCGGCATGGGCGGCGCCAAGCTGCTGGCTGACAATGACGCCGGCGCCACCGCCAACCACTACAACGTGACCATGGGCTCCGATCCCTCCACCGACATCCTGCCCAAGCTGAACAGCGGGGAGCTGGACATGGCCGCCCTGCCCACCAACGTGGCCGCCAACCTGTACAACAAGACCGGCAACGTGCAGCTGCTGGCCCTGAACACCCTGGGTGTGCTCCACATCCTGGAGAACGGTGACACCGTCAACTCCATGGCCGACCTGGCGGGCAAGACCCTCTACGCCATCAACCAGGGCAGCAACACCGAGTATGTGCTGGACTACCTGCTGACCCAGAACGGCCTGGACCCGGACACCGACGTGGACATCCAGTGGAAGACCAGCGAGGAGGTCACCACCCTGATGGCTTCCGGTGAGATCGACCTGTGCATGCTCCCCGTCCCCGCCGCCACCACCGTGCTGATGCAGAACAGCGACGTGCGGGACGCCATCGACCTGAACGACGCCTGGACCCAGTCCGGGGCGGAGGGTACCTTCACCATGGGCTGCGTGGTGGTGCGCACCGACTTCGCCGCCGAGCACCCGGAGGCGGTGAAGGCCTTCCTCACCGAGTATGAGGCCTCCGTCAATTACATCAAGGACAACCCGGAGGAGGGGGCCGCCCTCATCGAGCAGTACGGCATCGTGCCCAAGGCCGCCATTGCCCAGGCCGCCATCCCCCAGGCCAACATGGTCTTTGTGGCCGGAGACGAGATGAAGTCCATCTCCAGCTACTACGAGGTGCTCTTTGCCGCCGACCCCACTTCGATCGGAGGTTCCATCCCCGATGACGCCTTCTACTACATCGCGGAATAATACCCTGAGACGATTGCTGCGTGTTGTCATACCCCTGGCCTTCTGGCTGGGGGTATGGCAGCTCGCGGCTTTTTTCATCGACCTGCGCACCGACGGCCACGGGGCCCTGCTGCTGCCGGCCCCCCTGCTGGTGGCCGGGCGGCTGGGGGCGCTGGCGGGACAGCCCGCCTTCTGGCAGGCGGCCGCCGTCAGCCTGGGCCGCATCTTTGCCGGGTTTGCCGGCGGTGTGGCGGCGGGCGCTTTGGCGGCGGTGGCCACCTCCGCCCTCCGGGGGGCGGACTGGGTGCTCACCCCCGCGGTGAAGGTGATCCGGGCGGTGCCGGTGGCCTCCTTCATCGTGCTGGTGCTGCTGTGGGCTCCCACCACCGGCATGGTGCCCGCCATTGTGGCGGGGCTGATGGTGCTGCCCGTGCTGTGGGGCAACGTGTCCAAGGGGATCGCCCAGACCGACCCTCTGCTGCTGGAGGCCGCCCGGGCCTATCGCTTCGGCCGGGGCAAGACTGTCCGGCTGGTCTACCTGCCCTCAGTGCTCCCCTACTTCGCCAGCGGCTGCGCCACCGGCCTGGGCCTGGCCTGGAAGGCGGGGGTGGCCGCCGAGGTGCTCTGCCAGCCCAAGCTGGCCATCGGCACCCAGCTCTACCGGGCCAAGATCACCCTGGAGACCCCCGACCTCTTTGCCTGGACCCTGGTGGTCATCGCCCTCAGTTTTCTGCTGGAGTACGCGCTGGGCCTGGTCTTTACCCGGCTGGGAGGTGGAAAACGGTGATATTGATAAAAAATATTACAGTGCGTTTTGGAGAAAAGCTGGTGCTGGACCGCTTTTCACTGGAGCTGCCGGAGCAGGGGATTACCGCCCTGTCCGGCCCCTCGGGCTGCGGCAAGACCACCCTGCTGCGGGTGATGGCGGGGCTCCAGCCGGTGGAGGGGGGCTATGCCAAGCTGCCGCCCTGGCCGGTGCTCCTCTTTCAGGAGAACCGGCTGCTGCCCTGGCGGACGGTGGGACAGCACATCACCGACGTGCTGCCCAGGGACCGCCGGGGGGAGGCGGGCCGCTGGCTGGCCCTGGTGGAGCTGGAGGGGGAGGAGAACAGCTACCCATCCGCCCTCTCCGGCGGCATGGGCCGGCGGCTGGCTCTGGCCCGGGCTTTGGCCTGCGGCGGAGGGCTCATCCTGCTGGACGAGCCCTTTACCGGGGTGGACGCCCCCCGGGCCGCCCGGATTCTGGAGCGGGTGCGGGGGCTGGGGACGCCGGTGGTGCTGTCCAGCCACGAGAAGGAAGTGGTGGAGCTGTGCGACCGGGTGATCCCGCTAAAGGGGCCGCCTCTGCGCCAGGCCATATTCTGAGAAGTTTCATACGATTTGCACAAAAAGCGGGAAGGCGCATTGCGCTTTCCCTTTTTTGTGCTACAATGGGGAACATCCCTTGAGTTTGTGAAAAGGCAGCGTATACTATGGCAAGCATTGTAAAACAACCGAAACTGGATCTTCCCCAAGAGGAGGAGGCGGTCTCCAAGCCCAGGAAAAAGGGCCTGTCCTTCCGCTGGCCCAAGCTGGCCCTCACCCAGCGGCAGTACTGGTGGGTCACCATGGTGTTGCTGGCGGTGGTGCCCCTGCTCTCCTTCACCCTGGTGGAGTACCTGAACTACAACAACCCCTGGAAGGACTTTACTCCCACCCAGATTGCCCTGAACCTGGTGTGGTACTACCTGGGGGAGCTGGTATTCTACTTCCTCCGGGGCCGGCGGAGCGGCGCCATCAAGCTGGGCCTGGGCATCGCCTGGGGCTTCGGCTGCGCCAACCACTACCTCATCGCCTTCCGGGGCCGTACCCTCTTCCCTGGGGATTTTCTCTGCCTGGGCACCGCCGCCAACGTGGCGGGCAACTATGACTACTCCCTGTCCCAGCGGCAGGCCCTTACCCTGGTCATCATGGTGCTCACCATCCTCATCCTGAAGTTCCTGCCCGACGAGCCCCGGAAAAAATTCTCCTGGAAGGTGTTCCTCCCCTCGGCGGGGGTCACGGCGGCCTTTTTGGGGGTGTTCTTCGGCACCGGGCTGGTGGAGGGGCTGGGTATCGAGCCCTCCATGTGGACCACCCGGGGCAACGGCCTCTTCCTCAACTTCGCCGTGTGCATGAAGTATATGAAGGTGGACCAGCCGGAGACCTATTCCCAGCAGACCCTGTCCGGTCTGGGGGAGCGCTACACCAGCGACGAGCTGGCGGTGAGCGTGGTGGACCCGGACGGCACGGTCCGGCCGGTGAATGTGATCGTTATCATGAACGAGTCCTTCTCCGACCTGTCGGTGCTGCCGGAGGTGGAGACCAATATGGACGCCATGCCCTTCCTCCGGTCCCTTACCGAGAATACCATCAAGGGGTACGCCTACTCCTCGGTGTTTGGCGGCACCACCGCCAACTCGGAGTATGAGTTCCTCACCGGCAACACCACCGCCTTCCTGCCCGCCGGCACGGTGCCCTATCAGATGTACGTCTCCGACGGCGACCCCACCCTGGTGGCACAGATGAAGGCCCTGGGCTATACCGCCATTGCCGCCCACCCCTATCGGTCCTCCGGCTGGAACCGGCCCTCGGTGTACAGCAACTTCGGCTTTGACCAGGTGTACTTTGAGAGCGATTTCCAGAACCGGACCTATATGCGGGGGGATTCCAGCACGGGCTATGTCACCGACCAGTGCGACTACGAGAACCTGATCCGGCTGTACGAGGAGAAAGAGGAGGGGGAGCTCCTGTTCCTCTTTAACGTGACCATGCAGAACCACAGCGGGTATCAGATGTCCTGGCAGAACCTGCCCCGGGAGGTGTGGCTCACCGGCGGCCTGGAGGGCCGGTTCCAGACGGTGAACCAGTACTTATCCCTCATCTACCAGAGCGATCAGGCTCTGGAGTACCTCATCAGCTACTTTGAGCAGGTGGAGGAGCCCACCATGATCCTCTTCTTCGGGGATCATCAGCCCCAGGTGGCCACCAACTTCTACACCGACGTGCTGGGCACTGACCCGGACACGGAGCTGGCGGAGAAAAAGCAGATGGTGCCCTTCTTCCTGTGGGCCAACTACGACATTCCCGAGGCGGAGGGGGTGGAGCTCTCCCTGAACTACCTGTCAGCCCTGCTGATGGACACCGCCAACCTGCCCATGACCGGCTACCAGAAGTTCCAGCAGGAGCTGTATGAGACCGCCCCCATCATCAACACCGTGGGCATCAGCGACGGCCAGAGCTGGTACGGGGAGAACGAGAGCCTCACCGGAGAACTGGCGGCGGCGGTGGAGGAGTACCAGGTGCTGCTGTACAACAACATTTTTGACAAGTCCAACCGGCTGGAGGGATTCTACAGCCTGGAGGAGTGACAAAACGCCCCCGGAGGATTTTCCTCCGGGGGCGTTTTTTCAGGCGGCCCGCATTGCATATCCGCCGCAGGGGCCGATGCCCACATCGGCCCGCACGTTCAGCACAATCTCAGAACATACCGGCACCAGAGCCGCTTGTACCAGGGCAGGCTCTGATCCACCTGGGCGCGGATTTGGCGGGCGGCGTCTGCCGCCACGGCCCGCTCCTCCTGGGTGAGGGTGTGGGGGCTGAATTTGGCCTTTTTGGCCAGGGCAAAGACCTCTTCCGGTACCTGGCCGCCCCAGCGCTCCAGCTTTTTCAGGTACAGGTAGGCGTATATCACCGCCTGGTTGGTGTCGGGGCCGTTGAGCTTTTTCTCCCGGCGGCGGCGGGTCAGCAGCCGGGCCAGGGGGAAGGCGAGAAGGATCAGCACCGCAGCCAGGGGGATGATGACCAGCCGCAGATCCAGAGACGCCAGGTCGTCCTCCTTCGTGTCAGGGGTCTGGCTGGCGGTGGGGGTGGGGGCGGCGTTTGG
>CASEOA010000105.1 GCA_949289455.1 uncultured Eubacteriales bacterium | reverse complement strand
CTGTACGGCATGTTGCTGCTGGAACTGCTCCTGCTGGACCTGGAGCTGCTCCTGCCGGTGTTCCTTCTCATAGGCCTGGCTCATAATGACCCTCCTTTCTGAACTTCCACCGGCCGTACAAAGCTCCTGGATACGGGGGAGATGCCGGGGAGAATGGCGGCGATCAGCTGGGCGGCCTGGTCATCCACCGCCTGGATGGCCATCCGGGTCTCGGGGGAGAAAAGTTCCCGCAGCCGGACAAAGGCGGCCTGGAGCAGCAGAGGCAGATCGCTGGACTGGCCGCTCTTCACCCAGGCCAGGGTCATCATGTCCGGCCCCTGAGTGGTAAAGGCGGCGAAGGAGCGGAGGGCGCCCTGCTCCAGCATGGCCATGCTGACCCGCTGCTCCACCGAGGGATCGGTGAGGGGGATGTCCAGGTAATTCTCTCCGGCGACAGCGGCCTTTTTGTAGGCGGCTACCAGGGCGGAGGTGGACACCTTTTCAAAGGGCACCGGGCCCTTGGGGGCCCCGGTTCGATTGCGGAACAGGGGGGAGGCCTCCAGCTCCGCCAGGGTGGTCAGATAGATGCCGGGCCCCATCTCCTCGGGCGCAAAGCCCAGGGCGGTGAGGAAGGGCTCCAGGGTGCCGTGCTCCGGCAGGGTCTGGTTGTATCCGCACTGGATGCAGTCGCACAGGTTGGCGCCCAGGGCGGCCAGGGTGTTCACCAGCAGCCGGCCGCCCCCCTGGCGGCGGTAATCCGGAGCCACATACAAGGAGCGGATGGTCAGGGTGTCCTGGCTGTCCAGCCAGGCCGCCGCCGCCCCACAGGCCACATCCCCCTTCATCAGGCCCAGGACCGTCATGGGCAGCTCCTGCTCTACGGCGGTCACCACCTGGGGCAGCAGCAGGGAGCGGAAATACTCCAGATTGGGTTTGCCGATCAGACCGACATGCATAAGGCGTGTCTCCTTTCAACGCGCCCCGAAGGGTGCGGTATGGTCTCAGCTCCTCCTCATTATAGCAGATAATCCCATCCTTAGTTTAAAATTTGCCTAAAGATTGCCTGGACCCCGGGCGCCGTAGCAGGGAAGAAAAAGTGCCTGCCGCTGTAGTTCGCGGCAGGCACTTGGGTCAGAGGGACGGAAAGGGCCTGGGCACCAGGGCCCCGGCACAGTAGCGGGCGGTGATGTTCCGGCTGTCCCCGTGGTAGAGAAACTGCTCCAGCCGCTCCAGGGGGGTGCGCTCCACCAGGGCGTCCAGGGGGTCGGGCTCCACCACCAGGGCGTCAAAGCTGTACCCCGGCAGAAAGGCCCCCGCCCGGCCGAAAAACCGGCCAGGCCCGTGGGTGGCCAGATAAAAAGCGGTGGGCAGGGAGAGGGCGGGCTCCTGCGGGCGGCTCAGCCGGCGGAGCTTGGCGGTCCGGACGGCGGCGGTCACGGAGGATGCCAGACGGGCGGTATCCCCCCCGGCCACGTCGCTGGCGATGCAGCAGTCCAGGCCCAGGGCCAGGCTGTCCGCCAGGGGCATGATCCCGCTGGACAGGTTGGCGTTGGACAGGGGGCAGTGGGCCAGGGTGATCCCATTTTCTTTCAGCAGGGTCTTTTCCCCGGGGGACAGGTGGATGGCGTGGGCCATGATGGTCTTGTTCCGGCGCAGCAGGCCGAACCGGTGGTAGACCTCCGTGTAGGAGGGGATGTCCGGGTGGAGCCGGGCCACCCAGGCCACCTCGCTGGGGTTTTCCGACAGGTGGGACTGGACGGGCAGGTCGTACTGCTCCCCCAGCCGCCCCAGCCCCTCCATCAGCGCCGGAGTGGCGGAGGGGGCAAACCGGGGGGTGAGGATAAAGCCGGTGCGGTGCAGCTCCTCCCGGGCCCGGCAGATCAGCGCCTCGGTGTCCGCCAGGGAGGCCGCCGTGTCCTCCCGCAGACTGTCGGGGGAATTGCGGTCCATGTTCACCTTGCCGATGAGCCCCCGGAGGCCGGAGGCCTCGGACAGCTCCATCAGCTTCCAGGCCGCCTCCTTGTGGACGGTGGCGAAGGCGGAAAACCGCAGGGTGCCCACCTCCCACAGGTGGTTGAGAAAGTGCTTCCACACCAGCTCGGCAAAGGAAAGGTCGGCAAACAGGGCCTCGGTGGGGAAGGTGTAGGTCTCCAGCCAGGGCAGCAGCTCCAGATCGTAGCCGATGCCCCGGTTGAGAATCTGAGGGGCGTGGATGTGGAGGTCGGTGAAGGCGGGGAGGATGAGGGCGCTGCCGCAGTCGGTCACCGGCTGGCCCCGGTACTGGGGGGGCAGCACGTCGTACAGCCCCACGATGGTCTCCCCGTCGCCCACAAGGTAGGCCCCCTCCCGTACCTCCGCCTGGTCGGGCGCGGGGGTGTGGACAACATTGCCTTTGAGGATCATGGGGCCCTCCTTTCTCTGTGGGTCAGGGTACCAGTTCCACGGTGTAGCCCAGCGCCCGGAGGCCGGATACGATCCCGCCGGGGTCCACCATATGGCCGGCCCCCACCGCCATAAAGAAGGTATGGCTGCCCTCGGTCTCCAGGTACTGGGCGGCGGCCTGGATCATGCCGGGGTCCCGCTGGGTGAACAGCTTGGAGTTGAGCTCGTCGTCGCTGTTGAGGATGGCCTCCTTGTCGTAGACCACCCCAAAGGCCTCCGGGTCCCGGGCCTTCCAGGCGTCAAACATGGCAGCCATGATCTCCTCCTGTTCCTGGGCGGCCTGCTCCAGCTCCGGGGAACTCTCCCCGCCCAGGCCGATCTCGTACACCGCCAGGGCGGAGTCCAGGTAGAGCTCCTGATATTCCGGGGAGAGACCGTCAAAAATGCCCCCCTGGAAGGCATAGGTCTCCACGGCGGCGATGTCCTTGCCGCTGTTCACCGCCAGGGCGTTCACATAGGAGTCAATGGCCATGGCGTTGGCGCCGGTGGTGTCGTCCATCATGGACAGGGTGGAGAAGGTGGAGGCCAAAGCCCAGGGCTTGTAGAGGTCCAGGCCGTTGGGGCCCAGACCCAGGGCCTCCGACGCGGCCTGCACCCGGGCGTAAAGTTCCGGGCTGATGTGGTCGGCCAGGGTGGTGCCGTCGGAGTAGGTCTGGAGGGACTGGAGCAGCATCATGCCCTCCTGGTCGTTCAGGTCCAGCTCAAAGATCACCGTCTCGGAGCTTGTGATGGCCTCCCGCACCGACTGGTGGAGGGGGTAGACGTTGTCCCGGTCCAGGTGGATGGTGCCCAGCAGGTAGAGGGTGTTCTCCCCGTTGGTGGCCTTCCACAGCAGGCCCTGGGAGCCGGCGTCCAGGCTGTCATACACCGCCAGGATCAGCCGGTTGGCCATGACCATGGCCTCCTGATAGGTGCAGGTGCGCTCCAGGGCCAGGCCGGTACCGTCCCCCTTCACCACCCCCAGGCTGGTGAGGAAGGCCTGGGGGCCGCCGTCAATGCCGGGCAGCACATAGGCGGCCGCCGCCTGGTACAGGGCGTTCATCACGCCTCCCCGGGTGGTGTCCACCACATAACCCACGGCGTCGGCGGTGCGCTGCTCCAGCTCCAGCAGGGCCAGCTTGTCGGCTACCACATCTGTCATGGCCTCCAGCTGATCCAGGGTTACCGGGTCCTGAATGTAGGCGGAGAAATTGTCGTCCAGCAGGCCCAGGGCATAGCTGTCGGCCAGCTGATCCACCGCCCAGAGGGAAGGCAGCTGGGGCTCGGCGGCCAGGGCGGGCAGGGCCAGCAGGGCGGCGGACAGCAGGCCGGCCGCCAGTTTTTTCAGCAGGTTGCGTTTCATGGTCATGCTCCTTTCATAGGTGGGGCGTGGATGGAGGGAGGTCAGGCCAGGCTCAGGCTGGCAATGTACTGCTTGGCGGTTCTGGGTGTCCGGCCGGGGTGGCGCATCTCCCAGCGGTCGGCGCCGGTGCGCAGGGCCTGGCGGTCCATGGTGATGCCGTGCTGGGTGGCCATCTTCTCCACCAGATCCAGGTACTCCGCCTTGTTCAGGGCCAGATAGGGGATGCGCAGGCCGAACCGCTCGGCCAGGGAGGTCTTTTCCTGGATGGTCTCGCTGGCGTCCACCTCGTCCCCCGCCCGGTCGGAGAAGGTCTGCCGCACCAGGTGGCGGCGGTTGGAGGTGGCGTAGATGGCCACGTTGGCGGGCCGGCGCTCCAGGCCGCCCTCCAGGATGGTTTTCATTACCGAATAGGTGGTGTCGTCCTGGTCGAAGGCCAGATCGTCAATAAACAGGATGAACTTCAGCCGCCGCCCCCCCAGGGTGCGGATGAGCCGGGGCAGGTCGGCCAGCCCCTCTTTTTGCACCTCGATGAGCCGCAGATCCTCAAACCCGGGCAGAGCCAGCAGGCTCTTCACCGTGGCCGACTTGCCGGTGCCGCTCTCCCCGAAGAGGAGCACGTTGTTCACATGGTGGCCCTCCAGCATGGCCCGGGTGTTGGCGATGACCTGGTCCCGCTGGAGCCGGTAGCCCAGCATCTCGTCGGCGGCGGGGCAGTCGGGCTGCTCCACCGGGAAGAGCTGGCCGTCCTCCCACAGGAAGGCCCGGCCCCGGGCGAAGAGGCCGGAGCCGTGGGTGCGGTAGAAGTCGGTGAGCCCCTCAAAGGTGAAGGGGCAGCCGGCGGGCCACCGGGGCAGGGTGTCCAGCACCGGGGCGCAGGGGGCGGGGGCGGTCTGGGCCATGGCCTGGATGAGCTGGCCGCAGTCCAGCTCACACAGCGAGGAGAAAAGGGCCACGTCCCGGCGGGCGGCCTCCTCCAGGGCGGGGTCGGAGCCCCCCTGCTCGGCCAGCAGGGCGTAGGGGGACTCGGTGTACCGCAGCTGGTCGTACAGCCAGGCCCCCAGGCCGGTGTAGCCCGCCGCCCGCAGGGTGTAGAAGAGCCCGGCGTAATCCTCCATGGCCCCGGCCCCGTCGCCGGCGGCCAGCTTGTCCAGCAGTGAGCGGACCAGGGCCAGCTCCGGCTGCCGGGCGATTTCCCGATAAGCGGCCACGCTCCCCAGAGCGTAGCGCAGTGTTTCTAATTGCATGGGTGTGCCTCCTTTGTATAAATCCATTTTATGCGCGGCGCCGCCCCCTGTCAATGCAAGGCTTGACTTGACCGCCGGATTTCCGTATCCTTGAGGAAAGAACGGAGGAAAGGAAGTCTTGTCTATGTTGCTGCGGGAACAGCGGGAGCAGGTGGTGGAGTACGGCAAGCGGCTGGTGACGACCGGCCTCACCGACGGCACCTTCGGCAATCTCAGCGCCTTTGACCGGGAACGGGGGCTCATGGCCATCAGCCCCTCGGGGATGGACTATTTTGCCACCACCCCCGCCGACGTGGTGGTCACCGACCTGGAGGGGAACGTGGTGGACGGGGTGTGGAGGCCCTCCAGCGAGCTGGATCTCCACCGGCTGTTCTACCAGCGCCGCCCCGACGTGAACGGGGTGGTCCACACCCACTCCACCTTCGCCACCGTGCTGGCCTGCCTGGGCTGGGCCATCGAGCCGGTGCACTACCTGGTGGCCTACGCCGGGCGGCAGGTGCCCTGCATCCCCTACTACCCCTTCGGCTCCCTGGAGCTGGCCGAGGCCGCCTGGGCGGCCATGGGGGCGGAGTACAACGGCTGCCTGCTGGGCAACCACGGCCTGCTGGCGGTGGGTGGCAGCCTGTCCTTCGCCTTTGACGCCGCCCAGCAGCTGGAGTTTTTGGCCAAGATCTACTACTACACCAAGATGGCCGGGGGCGGCCATAACCTGACCCCCGACCAGCTGGAAGCGGTGTTGGGAAAATTCCAGACCTACCGACAAGTCTGACTTCCCTTGCATTTTGCCCTGGCATAGCGTACAATTTGGACTGGAATCCAAGAGAAAGAGGGAATGCGCATGGATCGGGAGGAGGCCTTCGAGTTCCTGGACCGGACCGCCCGGGGGATCGCCGAGATGTTCGGCTCCAGCTGCGAGACCCTGGTCCACGACATGGGGGACCCCAGCCACCCCATTTTGTCCATTTACAACGGCCACGTGTCCGGCCGGACGGTGGGCTCCACCCTGGACATCCTGGGCACCGCCAAGGAGCTGGACCGGGACGCCCTGGTCACCGACTTTGTAAACCTGTACGCCACCACCCCTACCGGCCAGCAGATCAAGAGCAGCACCTTCCACCTCATCGGGGAGGGGTACAACCTGGCCCTGGGCATCAACTTTGACTACAGCTCCCTGGTGTACGCCAACCGCATCCTGGTGGACCTGATGAGCGCCGAGGCCGACCTGCAAAGCGCCATGTGGCATGGGGGAGACAGCCAGCTCACCGACATCTTTGACGAGTGCCTGGCGGCGGTGGGCAAGCCGGTGAACGCCCTCACCAAGCGGGACCGGATGAAGGTCATCGCCCTGATGGAGCAGAAAAACGCCTTTTCTTTCCGCAAGTCCGTACCCTTTGTGGCCAAGCGGCTCCAGGTGTCCCGGTACACGGTGTACAAGTACCTGGGGGAGCTGGCCGGGGAGACGGCGGGAGAGGAAGCCGACAAGGAGGAATAGATCCCATGTATCAAGACAAGCTCAACGCCTATTTTGACGATCCCGCCCGGCGGGCCCAGCTGGTGGAGGCCATCTCCCGGCTGGTACGGGTGCGCAGCGTCCGGGAGGACCCCCAGCCCGGCATGCCCTTCGGCCCCGGCCCCGCCGCCGCCCTGGCGGAGGCCCTGACCCTGGCCGGGGAACTGGGTTTTTCGGTGAAAAATTATGACAACTATGTGGGGGCGGTGGACCTGAACGACCAGGAGACCGCCCTGCACATCCTCTGCCACCTGGACGTGGTGGGGGAGGGCACCGGCTGGACGGTGACGGAGCCCTATGAGCCCATTGAGGTGGACGGTATGCTCTACGGCCGGGGCACCGACGACGACAAAGGCCCCGCCGTGGCCGTCCTGCTGGCCATGCAGGCGGTGAAAGACCTGGGGGCGCCCCTGAAGAAGAACGTCCGCCTGCTGCTGGGCACCGACGAGGAGAGCGGCTCGGGGGACATCGCCTACTACTACAGCAAGGAGCCCTATGCCCCCTATACCTTCTCCCCCGACGGGGAGTTCCCCGTCATCAACCTGGAGAAGGGGAGCTACAAGCCGGTGTTCACCAAGACCTGGGCGGCCGAGACCGCCACACCCCGGGTGAAGGAGCTCCACGGGGGCTTCCGCATCAACGTGGTGCCGCCGGAGGCCTCCTGCGTCATCGCCGGCCTGTCCGCCGATGCCGCCAAGCCCTACTGCGACAAGGCCGCCGCCCAGACCGGGGCGGAGTATGTCCTCACCGAGGAGGGGGACGACCTGCATATCCTGTGCAAGGGCAGGGGGGCCCACGCCTCCACCCCGGCGGAGGGCAACAACGCCATCACCGCCCTGCTCCACCTGCTGCGGGCCCTGCCCCTGGCCAAGGTGGGCTCCACCGCCGCCCTCCACAGCCTGAACGCCCTCTTCCCCCACGGGGACTGGGAGGGCAAGGCCCTGGGCGTGGCCCAGGCCGACGAGCTGTCCGGCCCCCTGACCCTGGCCTTTTCCCTGCTGGAGGTTACCCCCACCGGCCTGTCCGGCCAGTTTGACAGCCGGGTGCCGGTGTGCGCCGACGAGGCCAACTGCAAGGGGGCTGCGGAGGCCGCCTTTGCCAAGTTCGGCTTTGCCGCGGAGGGGGAGATGGGCGCCCCCCACCACACCCCCGCCGATACCCCCCTGGTGCAGACCCTGCTCAAGTGCTACGAGGAGTACACCGGCCGAAAAGGGGAGTGCCTGGCCATCGGCGGCGGCACCTACGTCCACGACATCCCCGGCGGGGTGGCCTTCGGCTGTGCCATGCCCGGGTTCAACGGCAACATGCACGGCGCCGACGAGCACACCTGCATTGCCGACCAGCTTACCGCCGCCAAAATCTTCGCCCAGGCCATCATCGACCT
>CASEOA010000104.1 GCA_949289455.1 uncultured Eubacteriales bacterium | reverse complement strand
CCGGTAGCACCCGTGGGGCCGGTAGGGCCAGTGGCTCCAGCGCCGGTGGGCCCGGTAGGGCCGGTAGCGCCGGTAGCACCCGTGGGGCCGGTCGGGCCAGTGGCTCCGGCGCCGGTAGGCCCGGTAGGGCCGGTAGCGCCGGTAGCACCCGTGGGGCCTGTCGGGCCGGTAACTCCGGTGGGGCCCGTGGGGCCGGTTGGGCCGGTTGGGCCAGTACCAGTTGGGCCGGTGGGCCCGGTGGGGCCGTCGGGGCCGGGGATGCCCTGGGGGCCCGTGGGGCCGGTAGCCCCGTCAGGACCGGGGTTGCCCTGGGGCCCGGTAGGGCCGGTAGGGCCGGCGGCTCCGGTGGGCCCGGTGGGGCCGGGAACGCTCTGCCCAGCGGGACCGGTGGCTCCGGTAGGTCCAGTTGCGCCGGTGGGCCCGGTGGGCCCGGGAATATTCAGCCCGGCAGGCCCGGTAGCCCCAGTGGGGCCGGTAGCACCCGTGGGGCCCGTGGGGCCGGGGATCGGACAGGGAGGAGGACAGGGGGGCGGGCAGCACCCCGGCGGACAGCAGCCTGAGGGGCGGCAGCCCTCCGGCTTCTTCCTCCACTCCCAGTCAGAGGGTTTGTAGTGGTTCATAAGCGTACTCCTTTTCCGCTTGGGTTGTGGTCGTGCCACACGACAGCCTATGCCGGTTCCGAAAAAAAGGTGCCTGGGCCAAAGTTGGGGGTTGACAAAACTAACTGTAACTGATATAGTTACAATACAAAATGAAACTAAAAAAATTACAGTTCTGTTTGGAGAGAGTCCCGCCAGGCGGGACAAACTGACAGCGGAACTCCCACAGAGAAAGGATGAATCAAATGAGCGTCATCGACATTAACAAGAGCAACTTTGAGGAGCTGGTGCTGAAGGCGGAGCTGCCGGTGCTGGTGGACTTCTGGGCCCCCTGGTGCGGCTACTGCCGCCGGATCGGCCCCATGCTGGAGCAGGTGGCCCAGCAGTTTGAGGGCAAGCTGGTGGTGGGCAAGCTCAACATCGACGACGAGCCCCAGCTGGCCGACCAGTACGGGGTGGAGGTGATCCCCACCCTCTTCCTGTTCCGAAACGGTTCCGCCGGGGAGCCCATCATCAATCCCGGCTCCAAGGCCCAGCTCATCGACTGGATGGGCCTGTGAGGAGAGGAGGGGGACGGCATGTATGACATCCTTATCGTGGGGGGCGGCCCGGCGGGCTACACCGCCGCCCTCTACGCCGCCCGGGCGGGGCGGAAAACGGCGGTGGTGGAGAAGCTGTCCCCCGGCGGGCAGATGGCCACCACCAGCGTCATCGACAACTACCCCGGTTTCCCAGACGGGGTGGACGGCTTCGAGCTGGGGGAGAAGATGGAGCAGCAAGCCCGGAAGTACGGGGCGGAGACCATTTACGCCGACGTCACCGGGGCCGACCTGACCGCCCACCCCAAGGTGGTGCACACCAGCGAGGGGGACTTCACCGCCGGAGCGGTGATCCTGGCCACCGGGGCCTACCCCCGGGAGCTGGGCCTGCCAGGGGAGAGCGGGCTCCGGGGCCGTGGGATCGCCTACTGCGCCGCCTGCGACGGCATGATGTACAAGGGCAAGGTGGTGGCGGTGAACGGCGGGGGCAACACCGCCGTGGAGGACGCCCTCCACCTGTCCCGGCTGTGCAAGAAGGTCTATCTCATCCACCGGCGGGACAGCCTCCGGGCCTCGGCGGTGTACCACAAGGCCCTGGAGGAGGCTGGGGTGGAGATTTTGTGGAACAGCAAGGTCACCGCCCTGCGGCAGGAAGGCCGCCTCACCGGGGTGGAGCTGGAGGACGTGAATACCGGGGAAAAGCGGGAGCTGGCCTGCGACGGCCTGTTCGTGGCCATCGGCCGGGTGCCCGATACCGCCCTGTTTACCGGGCAGGTGGAGGCCGACGGGGCGGGCTACCTGGTGGCCGACGAGAGCTGCCGCACCAGCGTGCCGGGGGTGTTTGCCGCCGGGGACGCCCGCACCAAAGCCCTGCGGCAGGTGATTACCGCCGCCGCCGACGGGGCCAACGCCGCCCACTGGGCGGAGGACTATCTGCTGCGGAGAGGATAGCAATGTAGGGGCCGCCTGGGGCCGCCCGCCTGCTGCGCCCCCTCATCCGGCCTGGATGGGTGCGCAAACGGCCCGATTTGTCCGTAGGGCCGCCATACATGGCAGCCGGCGTTCCGGGGTAGGGATCGTTCCGCCGAGCGCGCAATGCGCGCCCCTACGCAAACGGCACAGGTTTGTCCGTAGGGGCGATTACCAATCGCCCGCCGGTGCTGGTTTGGAAAACGGTGCGCCGGGCGACCACAAGGGTCGCCCCTACACAGACGTTGCAGGCCGATCGTAGGGGCGGGTCCCAGACCCGCCCGCACGCCCCGGGACAGGAAACGGTACGGCAGCCGCGCCGAGGTCGTCGCGGCCCACACACGGCCCGATTTTGCCGTAGGGCCGCCATACATGGCGGCCGACGAAACATTGAACTCATTCGCCGCAGGCGAATACCAATTCTCCACTCTCAACTCTTCACTCTCTACATCGCCCGGCAGGAAAAAAGGAGACTCATGCCAATGAATGGACTGTTCTGCGTGGCCGTCCACGCCCTGATCTATCTGGACAAACGGGGGTGTATCCTGTCCAGCGAGGAGCTGGCAGGTAACATCTGCACCAACCCGGCCCGGGTGCGCAAGGTGATGGCCCCCCTGAAACGGGCGGGGCTGGTGGAGACCCGTACCGGGGCGGAGGGGGGCTACCGGCTGTCGGCCGCCCCCGCCCAGGTGACCCTGGCCCAGGTGGCCGACGCCCTGGGAGTCCGGTTCGTGGAGCCCGCCTGGCACAGCGGCGGGGAGGTGGACTGCGACTGTATGGTGGCCTCCGGCATGGCCGGGGTGATGGACGGCCTGTTTGACGAGCTGGAGGCCCGCTGCCGGGCCCGGCTGGGGGAGCTGACCCTGGCCGACCTGGAGGACCGGCTGACAACGGAAGGGGGGAAGGCCAGTGGGCTTTGAATTGGAAACCGGCGTGCCGGTGCTCACCGTATTTTTCCAGGGGCTGCTCAGCTTCTTCTCTCCCTGCGTGCTCCCACTGGTGCCCCTGTACGTCGGCTATCTGGCGGGGGGCGCCAGAAGGGTGGACGAAAACGGGGTCATCCGCTACCCCCGAGGAAAGGTGCTGGTAAACACCCTGTTCTTTGTGGCCGGAGTGAGCTTCGCCTTCTTCGTCCTGGGCTTCGGCTTCACCGCCCTGGGCAGCTTTTTCAGCGGCAATCAGATCTGGTTTGCCCGGATCAGCGGCATTATCATGGTCCTCTTTGGGGTGTATCAGCTGGGGGTGCTGGGCAAATCCGCCGCCCTGGAGCGGGAGCACCGGCTGCCCTTCCGGCTGGACAGGTGGGCCATGAACCCCCTGGTGGCTCTGGTGCTGGGCTTCACCTTCAGCTTTGCCTGGACTCCCTGCGTGGGGCCCACCCTGGGCAGCGTGCTGCTCATGGCCTCCTCCGCCGCCAGCGCCGCCAAGGGCTACCTGCTCATTGGGGTATACACCGCCGGTTTTGTCATCCCCTTCCTGGCAGTGGGGCTGTTCACCGGCACAGTACTCAACTTTTTCAAAACCCACCAGCAGGTGGTGCGGTATACCGTGAAGATCGGGGCGGGACTGCTCATTCTGATGGGCGTCATGACCTTCACCGGCTTTATGAACGGCATCACGGGCTATCTGTCCGGGTTTGGGGGCAGCGCGGCAGCCCAGCCCACTGCCACGCCCACCGCTACCCCGGCGGCCACACCCACTCCGGCGGCCAGCCCCGACCCGGAGCCCACCGAGAGCCAGCGGCAGGAGATCGCCGCCCCCGACTTCACCCTGACGGACCAGTACGGCAATACCCACACCCTGTCGGACTACAAGGGTAAAACCGTGTTCCTCAACTTCTGGGCCACCTGGTGCGGTCCCTGCCAGGGGGAAATGCCCGATATCCAGGCCCTCTACGAGTCTTATGGGCAGAACCAGGGGGATCTGGTGGTGCTGGGGGTGGCCAATCCCGGGGGACAGGACGTGTCCCAGGCCGAGGTGGAGGCTTTTCTGAGTGAAAACGGCTATACCTTCCCGGTGGTGATGGATACCACCGGCCTGACCTTCGCCTATTACGGCATCCAGGCCTTCCCCACCACCTTTATGATCGACGCCAACGGCAACGTGTACGGCTATGTGCCCGGCGCCCTTACCGGGGATATCATGGAGTCCATCGTCCGCCAGACCATGGAGAGCTACGAATCATGACGTATTTTCCCGTAGGGCCGCCATACATGGCGGCCGCCGTTCCGGGGTGGGATTCGTTCCGTCCCCTCCGTAGGGGCGGGGCTCTGTCCCCGCCCGGGTGTGGCTGCTCGTTCTGTCCCCGCGCTTGTCATTTCCCCCGAACTCTGGTATGATACAAGGTACTTGCAATGTAAAGGGGTTTTACCGTGTTTGAAGTGATCAAGACCGAAGGGAAGGCCCGGCGGGGGGTATTCACCTGCGCCCACGGCACTGTCCAGACGCCGGTTTTCATGAATGTCGGCACCCAGGGGGCCATCAAGGGGGCGGTATCCGCTCTGGATCTGAAGGACCTGGGGTGCCAGGTGGAGCTGTCCAACACCTACCACCTCCACCTGCGGCCCGGGGATCAGGTGGTGCGCCAGATGGGCGGCCTCCACAAATTCATGCGCTGGGACGGGCCCATCCTCACCGACTCCGGCGGGTTCCAGGTGTTTTCCCTGGCCGGCCTGCGGAAAATCAAGGAGGAGGGGGTCACCTTTGTCTCCCACATCGACGGGCGGCGGATTTTCATGGGCCCGGAGGAGTCCATGCAGATCCAGTCCAACCTGGGCAGCGACATCGCCATGGCCTTTGACGAGTGCGTGGAGAACCCGGCCACCTACGAGTATGCCAAGGCCTCCTGTGAGCGCACTCTGCGGTGGCTGGAGCGGTGCAAGGCGGAGCACGACCGGCTCAACGCCCTGCCCGGCACGGTGAACCCCCAACAGATGCTCTTTGGCATCAACCAGGGGGCCACCTTCCCCGACCTGCGGATCTGGCACATGGAACAGATCGCCAAAATCGACTGCGAGGGCTACGCCATCGGCGGGCTGGCGGTGGGGGAGCCCACCCAGGTGATGTACGACATCATCGACGCGGTGGAGCCCCACATGCCTGCGGACAAGCCCCGGTATCTCATGGGGGTGGGCACCCCCTCCAATATCATTGAGGGAGTGGCCCGGGGGGTAGACTTCTTCGACTGCGTCATGCCCGCCCGCAACGCCCGCCACGCCAAGCTGTTCACCTGGTCAGGGGCCCTGAACATCCGCAACGAGAAGTACAAGCTGGATGAGCGGCCCATCGACCCGGAGTGCGACTGCCCGGTGTGCCAAAACTTCTCCCGGGCCTACCTGCGCCACCTGTTCGTAGCCGACGAGATGCTGGCCATGCGCCTGGCGGTAATGCACAACCTCTACTTTTACAACAAGCTGGCCGGGCGCATCCGGGAGGCCCTGGACGGGGGCTGCTTTGCCGCCTTCCGGGCGGAGTATTCCGAAAAGCTGGCGGGCCGAATTTGAAATAATCTGTGAAATGTGGGAAAAAGGCTTGTCAAATCCTGCTTATCGTTTTATAATGTTTGACTGACGGCGAGAAACGCCAAAGCTAATTTCGGAGGGGATTGTATTGACAGCACAGCTTGCCACCACGTTGTTGTCCGGCACCAGCACTGACGCCAGCGCCGGCTCCATCGGACTTCTGGGGACCTTTCTCCCGCTGATCCTGCTGGTCGTGGTCTTTTATTTCCTGCTGATCCGTCCTGAGAACAAGAAGAAGAAGGCCGCCGCCCAGATGCGCTCCGCGCTGGCTGTAGGCGACCAGATCACCACCATCGGCGGTGTGGTCGGAACGGTATGCGCCGTGAAGGAGGAGACCATCGTCATTGAGACCAGCTCCGACCGGGTGCGCATGGAGTTCACCAAGTGGGCTGTGTCCAGCCGCGGCACCCAGACCACCCAGGATGGCCCCGGTGAGACCAAGGAGACCAAGGACAAGAAGTAATATCGAATACCCTCCCTGCATAGGTTTCATCAGGAACCTGTGGCAAGGGAGGGTGTTTTTTATGGGAAAACGGGAGGAGGATCAGGGGGCCCGGGCCATCCGCTGCGCCCTGGGCATCCTGCTGGGAGGGCTGCTGGCCCTGGGGGCCTGCCTGCTGTTTTTACTGGGGGCCTCCGCCGCCATCTCCGGCGGCCTGGCTGGGCTGGAGCTGACCTATCAGATCACCATCGTGGGCTGCGTGCTGGGGGGCTTTGCCGGGGGCCTGCTGGCCATCGGGCGGTGCGGCGGCGGCCTGGCCGCCGGACTGGCGGTGGGGGCGGTGCTCTTCCTGCTGCTGCTCACCCTGGGGGCCCTGTGCTTCCGTGAGGTCTCCCTGGAGGGGGAGAGCATCGGTCTGCTGTGCGGAGCTTTGTGCGGCGGGGCCGCCGCCGGGCTTACCGGAGGCCGGTCCCCCAGGCGGCCCGGGAACCGGCCGCGGAAAAAACGCGGAAAGCGTTGAAATGCGTGCCGGCCTGTGGTATAATACCCTAAACCTATGTTTTGGGAGGGAAATCGGAATGAAGCATATTAAGACGCTCAACGGCGCGACTCTGAAGAAGAGCGCCGCCCACGGCGGCTGCGGTGAGTGCCAGACCTCCTGCCAGTCCGCCTGTAAGACCTCTTGCACCGTGGCCAATCAGAAGTGCGAGAACCGGTAACAAACATTGCCGAAAGAGGTGGGTGAAAGCCCACCTCTTTCTATGTATGTAAAGAAGGGAAACAGAGTTATGGTACATACCTTTCAGTGCCTCGGCGTGCGCATCGCCGTGGACGTGAACAGCGGCGCCGTCCACGTGCTGGATGAGCTGACCTACGACCTGCTCACCGCACTGGCTCAGCGGGAGGAGGACGGGGCCAGCCTGGACGGGGAGCTGCCCCAGGACCTCATTGCCGCCCTGCCCCAGTACGCCCCCGCCGATCTGGCGGAGATCTGGGCCGAACTGCGGGAGCTGAAGCAGGAGGGCCTGCTCTTCGAGGCCGACGACTACATCGACCGGGACAAGGCCGCCTCCATGCAGCAGCAGGCCCTGGTGAAGGCCCTGTGCCTCCACGTATCCCACGACTGCAACCTGCGGTGCAAGTACTGCTTCGCCTCCACCGGCGACTTTGGCACCGGCAAGCGGATGACCATGGACATCGAGACCGCCAAAAAGGCCATCGACTTCGTCATCGCCAAGTCCGGAAACCGCCGCAACATCGAGGTGGACTTCTTCGGCGGGGAGCCTCTCATGGCCATGGACACCGTGAAGGCCACCGTGGAGTACGCCCGCTCCATCGAGAAGGAGCACGGCAAGTGCTTCCGCTTTACCATCACCACCAACGGCGTACTGCTCAACGACGAGAACATCGACTACATCAACTGTGAGATGTCCAACGCCGTCCTCTCTCTGGACGGACGGAGGGAGGTCAACGACGACCTGCGGCCCACCGTCAACGGCAAGGGCTCTTACGACGTGATCGTGCCCAAGTTCCAAAAACTCATCGCCGGCCGGGGAGACAAGGACTACTATCTGCGGGGCACCTTCACCCGGTTCCACAAGGACTTTGCCGAGGACGTGAAGGAGCTGGCCGCCATCGGCAAGAACGTGTCGGTGGAGCCGGTGGTGGGGAAGGAGAGCGACCCCTACGCCATCCGGGAGTCCGACCTGCCGGAGCTGAAGGCGGAGTATGAACGCCTGGCCGAGTACCTGCGGGACCACCGGGAGACCAACTTCTTCCACTTCAACGTGGACCTGCAGCAGGGCCCCTGCGTCATCAAGCGGCTGCGGGGCTGCGGCGCCGGCTGCGAGTATGTGGCCATCACCCCCGATGGGGACATCTACCCCTGCCACCAGTTCGTGGGCAACGAGGATTACAAGCTGGGCAGCGTCCACGACGGCAGCTTTGACAAGGAGTTGTCCGGCAAGTTTGCCGGCCTCAACGTGTACACCCGGGAGGAGTGTGCCCACTGCTGGGCCCGGTTCTACTGCTCCGGCGGCTGCTCCGCCTCCAACCTGCTTGTCGGCGGCGACATAAAGCACCCCCACAAGGTGGGCTGCGAGCTGGAGCGCAAGCGGCTGGAGTGCGCCATTGCCCTAAAGGCCATTGACGCCGGTATGGCTGAGTAAGGGGTATACAAATCGTAATTATACATTCTGTAATCTTTGTAATCATCTTATCCGTCCCCGGCTTCCAGGGCCCAAAGCCTTGGGAGCCGGGGATTTTTTGCCTGTTAGTTTCCATAAACAGGATATCCTTAAGTTGCGGAAGCGTATCACGCTCCTGAGCTCTGTAAGGTTTATCTCCTTTACAATTATGGAGCCCATTGCCGGCGCTTTGGGCGTCTCGCCAACCTGCCGCGCCAGGGGAAGCAGGGGCTTCTTGCGGCCTGTCCCAATCCCTTTTGTTTATGCAGTTAACATAATATAGTATACATAAAACTTCGGCATAATTTACAAAAATGATTTTTTTGTATGCCGCACCTTGCACAATCCCTTCGGTTGGGATATAGTTATGAACAGAAGTAAACACAATGGTCTGATTTGACCGCACGGCGCATAGGCTTTCCGGGGAGGTGAGGCCTGTGCGCAAGACCATTGTGGCCGCCTGGAACGTGCCCCGGGAGGGGATTGTACCGGCGCTGCTGTTGACCTCGGCCTGTTTTCTGGCCGGGGGGCTGGCGGGCTGTCTGCTGGCCGCCCAGGTGGGCGGCGCTGGGGAGACCAGCCTGACCGGCTACCTGGACGCCTTTCTCCGGGCCTCGGGCCAGGGCGCTCTGGAGACGCCCGCCCTGTGGGCCCAGGTGTGGGATACCTTCCGCTGGCCCCTGTTCGCCCTGCTGCTGGGCTTTACCGCCCTGGGGGTGTTGGGGCTGCCGGTACTCTTTGCTGTACGAGGCTTTCTGTTGGCCTTTTCGATTGCCGCCTTTGTGCGGGCGTTTGGCGGGGCGGGCTGGCTGCTGGCCCTGCTGGTGTTCGGCGTGGGAGGGGCGCTTGCCCTGCCCGCCCTTTTCGTCCTGGGGGTGCAGAGCTTTCTGTCCGCCCGGGCCCTGGCCGTCCGGGTCAGGGGAGAGGGGCAGGGCCACGTGCTGTGGGGCCGGGCCTGCCTGACCCGGTGCGCCCTGTGCATGGGGTGCGTCCTTGGATCCATCCTGCTGGAACGGGCCGCGGTGCCCGCCCTGCTGGCCGGCGCCGCAGGGGCTTTGCTATAGAGAGAGAAGAGAAGGTGTGGTCAGATGGAGTATCTTAATGGGTATGAACGCTATCTGGAGTTGGAAAAAAAGGCCTCGCCCAACACGCTGAGCTCCTATCTGCGTGATGTGCGGCAATATCTGGGCTGGCTGGAGGAGCAGGGGCTCACTCCTGTCCAGGCCACCCACGGCGACGTGGAGGCCTATACCCACAGCCTCACCGCCCGGGGCAAGTCTGCGGCCACCGTCACCCGGTGCCAGGCCTCTCTGAAATCCTTTTACGGCTGGCTGATCGCCCAGGGTCTGGTGGGCGAAAACCCCGCCCGTGGCTTGGCCCAGGCCAAGGTGGAGCGCAAGCTGCCCCACATCCTCACCTCCAAGGAGGTGGAGCTCTTCCTGGAGCAGCCCGACCCCTCCGACGCCAAGGGCTGCCGGGACAAGGCCATGCTGGAGCTGCTCTATGCCACCGGCATCCGGGTCAGCGAGCTTATCGGCCTGGACCTGGAGAATCTGAACCTGTCCGCCGGATTCGTCCGGTGCTCCAACCGGGGGAAGGAGCGGATCATCCCCCTGTACCAGGCCGCCATTAAGGCCCTCCACCAGTATGTGGACCGGGTGCGGCCCCAGATGGTGGAACGGCCCGACGAAAAGGCCCTCTTTGTCAACATGAGCGGGGAGCGGATGAGCCGCCAGGGGTTCTGGAAGATCATCAAGCACTACCAGGAGAAGGCGGGCATCCAGCAGGAGATCACCCCCCACACCCTGCGCCACTCCTTCGCCGCCCACCTGCTGGAGAACGGCGCCGACCTCCACTCCATCCAGGAGATGCTGGGCCACGCCGATATCTCCTCCACCCAGATCTACACCCAGCTGGTGAACCAGAAGCTGAAGGACGTGTACATCAAGGCCCACCCCAGAGCGTAGGGGACAGGGCAGAGAGCTGAGATACCGCAGGGGGCGCGCATTGCGCGCCCCTCAGATTTTCCTTGCGTTTTTTCATTGCCTGTGATATATTAGTAATTGCTTAATTACTTAACTATCGAAAGAGGATCAGCTATGGCGTCCAAACGATACGCCGCTGTGGGGGCCCGCTGTGTGGCCTGCGGCTGTTGTGTAAAGGTGTGCCCCTTGTCGGCCATCCAGGTGTGGCGGGGGGTGGCGGCCCAGGTGGACCGGGACCGGTGCGTGGGCTGCGGCAAGTGCCAACAGGAGTGCCCGGCGGGGGTCATCACGTTGCAGGAGCGGGAGGCGCAGGTATGAACAGAAAGAAGCACTGGTACGACTATCTGTGGATCGTCACCCCCATCTATCTGGGGCTGGGCTTTTTCAATATCCTGTTCGCCTGGCTGGGGATGATCTTCTTCTGCCTGCCCCTGCTCATCTCCATCTTTGGAGGGGGTAAGCTGTACTGCAACCGCTACTGCGACCGGGGACAGTTCCTCTCCCTGCTGGGAGGGCGGCTGAAGCTGTCCCGGAACAGGCCCACCCCCCGGTGGATGGGCTCGCCCTGGTTCCGATACGGCTTTCTCATTTTCTTTTTCATCATGTTCTTCCAGATGCTCTTCACCACCTACCTGGTGGGGGCGGGGGCCAGGGACCTGGGGCAGTTTGTCAAGCTGTTCTGGACCTTCCGGTTGCCCTGGCACTGGGCCTATCACGGTACCCTCTTCGCCCCTTGGGTGGCTCAGTTCGCCTTCGGCTTTTACTCCATCATGCTCACCTCCACCCTCATTGGGCTCATCGTCATGGTTCTGTTCAAGCCCCGGAGCTGGTGCGTGTTCTGTCCCATGGGCACCATGACCCAGGCCATCTGCACCCTGCGGGCAGGCAAGCCGCCGGTGGATGAGGGCTGTCCGGGCTGCCGGAGGTGAGGATATGGAGTTGTGGGAACAGGCCAGGGTCATCGCGGAGCTCATGGCCCAGCTGGCCAATGAGAACCGGCTTTTGATTCTGTGCGCCCTGCTGGATGGGCCAAAGACCGTGGGGGAGCTGAGCGCCCGGGTGCCCAACATCACCGCCCCCGCCCTGTCCCAGCATCTCCACAAGCTGCGGGCCGGAGGCCTGGTCCAAGGGGAAAAGCAGGGGCAATATGTGACCTACTCCATCCGGGACGGCAGACTGGCCGCCCTGATGGGAGTGCTGAAGGAACAATACTGTCAGACCTGAGATTGGAGGGGATCGTTGTCCAAAGGGCGGCGGTCCCCCTTTTTGCTGGCATTTTTTCCGGAAGTGTGGTATCCTTGTTCTATTCTTGTTCGTATGGGAGGGCCTATGGACTTCACCCAGTTCAAAACCACATATCACATCTCCCTGGACCCCCAGCAGGAGGAGGCGGTTCAGGCGGTGGAGGGGCCGGTGCTGCTGCTGGCGGTGCCGGGCAGCGGCAAGACCACCGTGCTGGTGACCCGGCTGGGGTATCTGACCCACGGGGCGGGCATCCCTCCGGAGCACATCCTCACTATGACCTACACCGTCTCCGCCGCCCGGGACATGAAGGCCCGGTACGCAGCCCTCTTCGGCGGGGAGGAGGGGGAGAAGCTGGCCTTCCACACCATCAACGCCGTGTGCGCCCGGATCATCCGCTATTATGAGCGGGTGTTCGGCCGCTCGGCCTTTAAGCTGCTGGAGGACGGGGGCGGGAAAAACGCTCTGCTGGGGGAGCTGTACAAGGCCCAGACCGGGGAATTTGCCACCGAGGGCATTTTGAAAAACCTCCAGAGCGCCATCACCTACGCCAAAAACCAGATGCTGACAGGGGAGGCCCTGGAGGGGATGGAGGTGGAGGGGATGGAGTTTGCCCCCTTCTTCCAGGCCTACAACCAAGCCCTGCGGCAGCGGCGGCAGATGGACTTTGACGACCAGATGGTGTACGCCCTCCAGATCCTCCGCAAATACCCCCAGGTGCTGGCGGCCATCCAGAAGCGGTACCGGTACTTCTGCGTGGACGAGGCCCAGGACACCTCCAAGATCCAGCACACCATCCTCCGTCTGCTGGCAGGGGAAGGGGGCAACCTGTTTCTGGTGGGGGACGAGGACCAGAGCATTTACGGTTTCCGGGCGGCCTGCCCCCAGGCCCTCACCGGCTTTGACCGGGACTACCCCCAGGCAAAGGTGCTCTTCCTGGAGCGGAACTACCGCTCCGCCCGGCCCATTGTGGCGGCGGCGGACAAGTTTATCCAGAACAACCGGGACCGCCGCCCCAAGCATATGATCGCCACCCAGGGGGACGGCCCCGCCGTCCGGGAAATCCCGGTGTACGACCGGCAGAGCCAGTACCGCTACCTGTGCAAGGCGGCGGCGGACTGCTCCGTGGAGACCGCCGTGCTCTACCGGGACAACGACAGCGCCCTGCCTCTCATCGACCTGCTGGACCGGACAGGCATCCCCTACCGGTGCCGCCAGATGGACGGCAGCTTTTTCACCAGCCGGGTGGTGCGGGACCTCACCGACTTGATCCGCCTGGCTCAGAATCCCGTTGACGGGGAGCGGTTTCTCTCTCTGTACTACAAGCTGGGGGCGGGCATCAGCAAGGCCCTGGCCCAGGAGGCCGTCCGGCAGGGGGCAGAGAAGGACGTACCCCCGCTGGAGTACCTCATCGCCAGCCCCAAAACCTCCCCCTGGTCCAAGCGCCAGTGCAAGGCCCTCCAGACCCATCTGAACAATCTGCTCACCGACCCAGGGGACAAGGCGGTGTACCGGATGGTCCACTTCATGGGATACGGGGACTACCTCCAGGAGCGGGGCGGCGACCTGCACAAAGCAGAGATTCTGGAGGCCCTGGGTGCGGCCCAGCCCAGCCCGGCGGCTCTGCTCCGCCGGCTGGAGGAGCTGGAGCAGGTGGCCCGGTCGGGCTCCGGCCCGGCGGACTGCCCCTTCGTGCTGTCCACCATCCACTCCAGCAAGGGTCTGGAGTACCAGCGGGTGCTGCTCATGGACGTGGCCGACGGCATCTTTCCCCGCTCGGTGCCAAGCGGCGACGCCGGGGAGGAGGAACGGGAGGTGTACGAGGAGGAGCGGCGGCTCTTTTACGTGGGCATGACCCGGGCCAAGGGCTCCCTGGGGGTGTTCACCTTCCGGAAGGGCGGGCTCTCCTCCACCTTTGCCCGGGAGCTGTTCCCCCCAAAAAAACCGGAGCAGAAGAAGGTGCGCCCCGCCAAACCCCTCGCCCAGCCCAACCGGGAGGAGGTGGCGGCCAGACAGGCCCGCTATGCCTCCGGCGTCCGGCTGGTCCACAGGACCTTCGGCCCCGGGGTGATCACCGCCCGCACCGGGGACATCGCCACGGTATCCTTCGACAGCGGGATGGACAAGCGTCTCTCCCTGTCCACCGCCCTGCGCATGGGCCAGCTGGCCCTGGAATGAGGACGCATATTCCACAGCTTATCCCCATAGGATGTAAGGAAAACGCCGGCTTGACGCCGCCTAAGGAGGAATTGCCAGTGGAAGAACGCAAGCTCTATGAGGATATCGCCCTGCGGACCGAGGGGGATATCTATATCGGCGTGGTGGGGCCGGTGCGGACTGGAAAATCCACGTTCATCAAGCGGTTTATGGAAACCCTGGTCATCCCGGGCATCGAGAACGTGTACCGCCGGGAGCGGGCCCGGGACGAGCTGCCCCAGAGCGGCTCGGGCCGTACCATCATGACCGCCGAGCCCAAATTCGTCCCCGAAGAGGCGGTGGAGGTGGTGATGGACAGCGGGGCTACCTTCTCGGTGCGGCTCATCGACTGCGTGGGCTACCTGGTGCCCGGGGCGGTGGGCTCCCTGGAGGACGACTCCCCCCGGATGGTCACCACCCCCTGGTTCCCCGAGCCCATCCCCATGACCGAGGCCGCCGAGATCGGCACCCGGAAGGTCATTGCCGAGCACTCTACCATCGGCATCGTGGTCACCACCGACGGCACCATCACCGACATCCCCCGGGAGGATTATCTGGAGGCGGAGGAGCGGGTCATCACCGAATTGAAGGAGCTGGGCAAGCCCTTTCTGGTGGTGCTCAACTCTGCCCAACCCCAGTCCGACCGGGCCCAGGCCATCCGGGCGGACATCGCCAGCCGGTACGATGTGACCTGCGTGTGCGTCAACTGCCTGGAGCTGGAGGAGGGGGCGGTGACCGACATCATCAAGGGGGTGCTGTACGAGTTCCCGGTGAAGGAGCTGGACCTGTTCCTGCCCCCCTGGGTGGACGCCCTGCCCTGGGACCACCCCATCAAGCACGGGCTGTACGCCGCCATCCGGGAGGGGGCCAAGGACATGCGCCGCATCCGGGACGTGGAGGGGGCGGTGGCCGCCATCGGGGCCTGCGACACGGTGAGCGACGCCAGGATCACCGCCATGAACCTGGGGGTGGGGCTGGCCGCTGCCCAGCTGGACCTGCCCCGGAGCCTGTTTTACGACACCCTCTCCCAGCAGTCCGGCTTCACCGTCCACGACGACGGGGACCTGTTGGAGCTGCTCAGCCGCCTGGCCCTGGTGAAGGCGGAGTACGACAAGGTGGCCGGGGCCTTGGAGGAGGTGAAGGCCACCGGCTACGGCATCGTGGTGCCCGGCACCGACGAGCTGGTGCTGGAGGAGCCGGAGATCGTCCGCCAGGGGGGCCGCTACGGGGTGCGCCTCAAAGCTTCGGCCCCCTCTATCCACATGATCCGGGCGGACATTGAGACCGAGGTATCCCCCATTGTGGGCAACGAAAAGCAGAGCGAGGAGATGGTGAACTTCCTGCTCCAGGAGTTCGAGGGGGACACCAAAGCCATCTGGCAGTCCAACATCTTTGGCAAGTCCTTCCACGAGCTGGTCAGCGAGGATCTCAACGGCAAACTGAAGCGGATGCCGGAGGACGCCCGCTCCAAGCTCCAGGAGACCCTCCAGCGCATCATCAACGAGGGCTCCGGGGGGCTCATCTGCATCATTCTGTAAAACGGCCGCCGCCGGGCAGGGAGGACCCCTGTCCGGCGGCGGTTTTGTCCCATTGACTTTCTCCGGGGCAGGTGGGTATAATATGGAATGCTATGCGGAAAACAGCAAAGGAGTGACATTCCATGAAACTGGCCCTGGCCGTACTGCTGTGCAAGGCCATTCGGTTTGTGGGAAAGCTGGTGGGGAAGGGGAGCAGCCTCCCCGGCCAGATCGCCCTAAAAATCTGCCCCGACGCCCTGGGCCGGGTGAAGCTGCCCCCCTATGTGGTGGCGGTCACCGGCTCCAACGGCAAGACCTCCACGGTGGAGATGATCGCCGCCGTCCTCCGGGCCGCCGGCAAGGACGTGGTGTACAACGCCGAGGGCTCCAACCAGATCGAGGGGGTGGCCACCCTGGTCCTCACCCACTGCACCCTGGGTGGAAAGATGAAAGGGGACGTGCTGCTGCTGGAGAGCGACGAGCGGTACGCACGCTACAGTTTTCGGTGGTTCCACCCCACCCACTTCGTCATCACCAACCTGTACCGGGACCAGCTCACCCGGAACGGCCATCCCGAGTGGGTGTACGACGCCATCCTGCCCGCCCTCCACAAGGACACCACCCTGGTGCTCAACGCCGACGACCCCCTGGTGTCCTGCTTCGCCCAGGGCCGGGACAAGGTGCGCTGGTTCGGCCTGGAGGCCTGGGACGGGGCCACGGCGGAGCACCACGGGGTGTACCACGACGGATATCTGTGCCCGGTGTGCAAAGAGGAAATGGAGTACACCCTCTACCACTACAACCACATCGGCCACTACCGCTGCCCCGGCTGCGGCCACCATCGCCACACCCCCGACTTTGCCGCCACCGGTCTGGACCTGAAGGCCGGACGGCTCACCCTGGAGGGGGACACCCAGCTCCAGCTCAGCTTCCACAGCATTTATAACGTGTACAACATCCTGGCGGCCTGGTCCCTGTGCCGGCTGTGCGGGGTGGACAAGGCCACCATCGCCCAGGTGCTGGGCAGCTATATCCTGAAAAACGGGCGGATGGTCACCTTCACCCTGGGCAAGCACCACGGCACCCTCCTCACCAGCAAGCACGAAAATTCCGTGGCCTACGATACCAACCTGCGGTATATCCGGGACTGGGACAAGCCCTGCACCGTGGTGGTGATGGTGGACGCCATCAGCCGCAAGTATTTTACCGGCGAGACCAGCTGGCTGTGGGACATCGACTTCGACCTGCTGAACGCCCCCCACGTGGAGCGGGTGGTGCTGTGCGGCAAGTACGTCAACGACCTGGCCCTCCGCTTCGACTTTTCCGCCATTGCCCGGGAAAAGATATGCTGCTATCCGTCCATTCCAGAGGCCATCCAGGCCATGGAGGGGGACGGGGAGGAGGAGCTGTTCGTGGTCACCTGCTTCTCCGACCGGGACAAGCTGCTGGACAAGGTCAAGCGGGACAACTGAGGAGGGGAACGGGTATGAAATTGGTTCATCTTTACCCCCAGGCCATGAGCCTGTACGGGGAATACGCCAATCTGGCCCTTTTGACCCGGCTGCTGGAGAGCCTGGGGGAGCCGGTGGAGCTGACGGCGGCGGCGCCGGGGGAGACCCCCGACCTGTCCGGGGCCGACCTGATCTACATGGGGGCGGGCACCGAGCGTACCCAGAAGGCGGCCCTTACCTGGCTGACTCCCCACCGGCAGGCCCTGGGGGAGGCGGCGGAGCGCGGTCTGGTGCTCTTCACCGGCAACGCCATGGAGCTGCTGGGCGCCTCCGTCACCGACAAGGAGGGCACCCTGTACGAGGGGCTGGGCTTTGGGAGCTTTGCCACCGTGGAGACCGACAAGCGGATGCCTCACGACGTGATCGCCCGCACCAGCCTGTTCGAGGCGCCGGTGGTGGGCTTTATGAACAAGTGCTCGGTGACCAGCGGGGTGGACAACCCCCTGTTCACCGCCCTGGACATGGGCACCGGCAACGAGGGGGACAAGGGCCCCGAGGGCTTTTACCAGGGCAACGTGATGGGCACCCACATCACCGGGCCGGTGCTGGTGAAGAACCCCGCCTTCCTGACCTGGGTGGCGGGCAAGCTGTACAAAAACCGGGGGGAGTCCATGCCCCCCGTCCCCGCCGGCCAGCCCTGGATGGATATGGCCCGGCGGGCCTACCAGGTGACGCTGGAGGAGCTGTCCGCCCTGCTGAGATAGATAGGAGTTAGGAGATAGAAGCGGTGCCCCAAACCTTCCACCCCCAGGGGGGAAGGTGGCCCGGAGGGCCGGATGAGGGGGCGGCACGATCCGCGGTATAGGAACGTGGGCCGCCATGCGTGGCGGCCCTGCGGGAAAACACGTTACATTCCCAAATTCGGGATATGCGGGCGGGTCTGGGACCCGCCCCTACGGATGGGACGGAACTGGTACGGCGACAGAGAGCCGGGCGATGGATCATCGCCCCTACAGACGGGGGCGTCAGGGAACCGGACTGGTCGAGGCGCTCCACGGAGCACGACATATATCTCCCTAACTTGGCAAAAAAGGCGCGCCGGGCGGCGCGCCTTTTTCGTTTATTCCATTCCCATCAAAATTTTCTCCGCCGTAATGGGCAGGGAGCGCACCCGCACGCCGGTGGCGTTGTACACCGCCTGGGCGATGGCGGGGGAGGGGGTGTTGATGACCACCTCGCCGATGGACTTGGCCCCGAAGGGGCCGTTGGGCTCGTAGCTCTCCTCAAAGGCCACCCGAATCTCGGGCAGGTCGGTACGGCAGGGGATTTTATAGGTCATGAAGGTGGAGTTGACCATCTGGCCCTTGGGGTCGTAGTTGACGTCCTCCAGCAGGGCCATGCCGATGCCCTGGGCGATGCCTCCCTCGGCCTGGACCCGGGCCAGGTTCTTGTTGACCACGGTGCCGCAGTCCACCACGCCAACGTAGTCCACCACCTTGGCCACGCCGGTCTCCAGGTCCACCTCCACCTGGGCAAAGCCCGCCATGAAGGGGGGCGGGGAAGTGGGGCTGCAATGGCTGGCGGTGGCGGTGAGCCACTGGGGCCCCACTCCGGCCACCAGCGTCTGGGCCAGCTTGTCCAGGGTGATGGCGGTCTCCGGGTGGGTGCGGTCAAAGACCGTGTCCCCGTCAAATTCCGCCCGCTCGGGGTGGATGTTCAGCCGCCGGGCCCCCTCCGCGGCGATCTTCTCCCGCAGCTCGGTGCAGGCCTTCACCACGGCGGAGCCGGTGACGTAGGTGGTGCTGGAGGCGTAGGAGCCGGTATCGAAGGGGGAGTGGTCGGTGTCCACCCCGTCCACGGTGATGCGCTCCATGGGGCAATTCAAAACCTCAGCGGCCATCTGGGCCAGAATGGTGTCGCAGCCGGTGCCCATGTCGGTGGCCCCGATCATCAGGGTGTAGTAGCCGTCGTCGTTGAGCTTGATGGTGACCGAGGCGGTGTCCAGGGCGGAGATGCCCGAGCCCTGCATGGTCACCGCCATGCCCAGCCCCCGGACGGTGTGGTCGTCCACCCGGACGCTGGGGTAGTTCTCCTTCCAGCCGATCATCTCCATGCCCGTCTCAATACACTGGGGCAGGGCGCAGCTGGTAAGGGGCTCGTTGTAGTAGGCCGCCATGTTCTCCCCCACATGGGGCAGGTTCATCAGCCGCAGCCGGGCCGGGTCCATGTTCAGCTTCTCCGCCAGCTCGTTGACGGCGGACTCCATGGCGAAGCAGCCCTGGGTGGCCCCGTAGCCCCGGTAGGCCCCGGCGGCCATGGTGTGGGTGTACACCACGTCCCAGGAGAACCGGAAGGCGGCCTGCCGGGCGTAGAGGGGGATGCTCTTGTGGCCCACCAGCCCGATGGTGGTGGTAGCGTGCTCCCCGTAGGCCCCGGCGTTGGACAGGGCGTGCATGTCCACCGCCTTGATGGTGCCATCCTTCATGGCCCCCACCCGGACGTGGACTCTGGTCTGGTGGCGGCTGTTGGAGGCCTGGAAGGACTCCTTCCGGGTGTAGATGATCTTGGCGGGCTTGCTGGTGCGCAGAGTGACCAGGGCGGGGAAGAGCTCGCTGACCAGGGTCTGCTTGGCCCCGAAGCCGCCGCCGATCCGGGGCTTCACCACCCGCACCATCCCCTTGGGCAGGCCCAGGGCGTGGGCGATGGTGCGGCGGCAGTGGAAGGGCACCTGGGTGGAGGTAACCACGTTGAGCCGCCGGTTGTGGTCCAGGTAGGTGTAGGTGCGGAAGGTCTCCATCATGGCCTGGGCGTTGGCCTTGGTGTAGTAGGTCTGATCCACCACCACGTCGCATTGGGCCAGGGCTTCCTCCACGTCGCCGTGGGCATCGCAGCCGGTACACACCAGATTGCGTTTGGGGTCGCCCCCGTCCTCATAGTGGTGGAACCAGTCCTCCTCCGGGTGGACCACCACCGGGTTGTCCAGGGCGGTCTCAAAGTCCAGCACCGGCTCCAGCACCTCGTACTTTACCTGGATCATCCGCATGGCCCGGGCCACGCAGTCCTTGTCCCGGCCCGCCACAATGGCCACCGGGTCCCCCACGTAGCGGACGGTGCGCTCCAGGATATACCGGTCGTAGGGGGAGGGCTCGGGGTAGGACTGGCCTGCCAGGGTGTAGCGGATCTGGGGCACGTCCTCCCAGGTGAGGATACAGGAGATGCCGGGCACCCGGCTGGCGGCGTCCTTGCGGATGGACTTGATGCGGGCGTGGGCGTGGGGGCTGCGGAGCACCTGCACCACCAGGCAGTCCCGGGGCACCATGTCCTCGGTGTACACCCCCTTGCCCCCGGTGAGGGCGGCGCCGTCCAGCTTGGGGATGGGCTGGTTGACGAATTTCAGGTTCATGCGTACACCTCCTTCTCCCAGGGCTTGTCGTGCATCCAGGCCCGGAGGGCCCGGGTCTGCCCGGCGTAGCCCGAGCAGCGGCACAGGTTGCCCGCCAGATAGTGGGCGATCTCCTCCTCAGTGGGGTCGGTGAGCTCCCGGCGCATGGCCAGCACCGCCATGATAAACCCGGGGCTGCAATAGCCGCACTGCTCCGCCCCCTGGGCGGTCATATACCGGCCAAAGGAGGCGGCCTCTTCCTTGACCCCTTCCAGGGTGGTGATGTTCTTGCCGTCGGCCCGGGCGGCGGGGTAGGAGCAGGACAGCACCGGCTTGCCCTCCACCCACACGGTGCACAGGCCGCAGTTGCTGGTGTCGCAGCCCCGCTTCACGCTGACGTAGCCGTACTTGCGCAAAAAATCCAGCAGCATCATATCGTTGGGGATGTGCTTGTTGTACAGCATCCCGTTGACGGTGATCTTGACTTTCATCGGTTCCCCTCCATGCAGGTCTGGGCCGCCCGGCGCACCAGGACGGCGGCCAGCTTCCTCCGGTAATCGGCCCCCGCCCGCAGGTCGGAGCCGTAGGTCAGCTCATGGGCGGCGGCTTCTCCGGCGGCCGCCGGGCCCTGGCCCGCCTCCAGGCAGGCGGCGGCCTGGGCGGACAGCATGGCCCGGGCGGGCCGGGCCCCCACCGACACCTTCCACTTGCCCTCCAGGCAGCTTACCGCCGCCGCCAGGATAGGGAAGTCGGTGGAAGAGCGGCGGACGCTCTGATAGGCGGCCCGGCGGCCGTCGTCTTTGATGCGCACCTTCACCAAAATATCGTCAAAGGCGATGGGGGAGCCCAGGAAGGTCTCCAGCGGCACCTCGCCCCCTCGGTAGAGCACCACGGTGGCGTCCAGGGCCAGCAGAGCGCAGGTCACGTCGGAAAACCCGAACCGGGAGAACACCGAGCCCCCCAGGGTGGCGCAGTTGCGGAACTGCACCCCCACGATGTGGGACACGGCCTGGCCCAGCAGGTTGTCAAACCGGCAGGTGAGCTCTGGATGGGTCTCCAGCTGCCGCAGGGTGACGCAGGCTCCCAACTCCAGCCAGCCGTCCTTTACCTCGATCTGGTCCAGGCCCAGCCGGGTCAGGTCGATGGCGCGGCCGATGCGGCGGCGGCCCAGCTTCAGCCAGCAGCAGCCCCCCAGGACGGCGGTATTGCGGGTGTCCCGCTGGAGCAGCTCGTCGGCCTCGGCCAGGGACTCCGGGAATACGTAGGTTTTAATGGTGTACAAATCCCATTCCTCCCCCTAAAACGGGTGTTTTCTCATTTGGCATGACCCATTATACCGGTTCCCCCGTATCTTGTACAGGGCGGAAGCGAAATTTTTTGGCGGCTCAGCCCTCCCGCCCCAGGAATGCCTCCAGGGCGGCCCGGTCCACCAGGCGCAGGCTCTTGTAGCCGGTCTTGATCCAGCCCTGCCGGTCAAATTCCCCCAGCACCCGGCTGACGGTGACCCGGCTCACCCCCACCGAGGCCCCGATGTCCTCATGGGTGCACCGCAGCGATCCGTCGGGGCCGGGGGGCATGGACAGCAGGTGGCGGGCGATGCGCTTGTCGGCCTGGAGGAAGGCGCTGTCCACATGGCCGGACAGCAGCCGCACGGTGCGGGCCAGGTACTCCAGCATGGACACGGCCAGGCCCGGGTGGCGGGCGAACACCTCCTCCAGCCGGGGCCGGTCCACCGCCACCAGACGGCACTTTGTCACCGCCACCGCCGAGGACACCCGGGGCTGCCGGTCGAAAAAGGAGGCCTCCCCGATAAGCTCCCCGCCGTGGTGGAAGGTGAGGATGCGCTCGTCCCCGTCGCTGGAGCTGATGAAGCACTTCACCGTCCCCGACACCACATAATAAAATTCCTCCGCCCGGGTGTCCTGGAGATAGATGAGCTGACCGGGGTCCTTTTCCTTTACCCGGCCGTTTTCCGCCAGAGGTGCCCAGATGCTGTGGAGCTGTTCCATATTGTTCCTCCTGTTGCGCGCAAATCGTAGGGGCGACCCTTGTGGTCGCCCGTTGTACCGATCCCCACCCCGGAACGGCGGCCGCCATGTATGGCGGCCCTACGGGCAAAATTGTAACATGCTTTACATTCTTCTGGCAAGAGGGTATGTTATCCTGTTGGCAACAAGAGATAAGGAGGCGCCCGATTATGGGAATGACCATGACCCAAAAGATCCTGGCCCGTCACGCCGGACTGGACCAGGTGGTACCCGGCCAGCTGGTGGAGGCCAAGCTGGACCTGGTGCTGGGCAACGATATCACCGCGCCGGTAGCCATCACCGAGTTCCGCAAGGCGGGGCTGACCCAGGTATTTGATAAAGACAAGATCGCCCTGGTGCTGGACCACTCCACCCCCTGCAAGGACATCAAGTCCGCCCAGCTGTGCGCCCAGGCCCGGGAATTTGCCAAGGAATTCAACATCACCCACTTCTATGACGTGGGCTGCATGGGCGTGGAGCACGCCCTGCTGCCCGAGCAGGGCCTCACCGCCCCCGGCGAGTGCATGATCGGCGCCGACTCCCACACCTGTACTTACGGGGCCGTGGGCATGTTCTCCACCGGCGTGGGCTCCACCGACATGGCCGCCGGCATGGCCACCGGCCTTGCCTGGTTCAAGGTGCCCGCCGCCATCAAGGTGACCCTCACCGGCAAGCTCCAGCCCTGCGTGTCCGGCAAGGACGTGATCCTCCACCTCATCGGCACCATCGGGGTGGACGGAGCCCTGTACAAGTCCCTGGAGTTCGCCGGGGAAGGGGTGGGGGAGCTGTCCATGGACGACCGCTTCACCATCGCCAACATGGCCATCGAGGCCGGGGCCAAGAACGGCATCTTCCCGGTGGACGACAAGACCCGGGCCTATCTGGACGGCCGGGTAACCCGCCCCTGGGAGGCGGTGGAGGCCGACCCCGACGCCGAGTATGAGCAAGAGGTGGTCATTGACCTGAATACCCTTCAGCCCACGGTGGCCCTGCCCCATCTGCCCTCCAACACCCGCACCATCGACCAGGTGGAGGGCACCCACATCGACCAGGTGGTCATCGGCTCCTGCACCAACGGCCGTCTGGACGACCTGCGGCAGGCGGCGGCCATCCTGAAGGGCCGGAAGGTCTCGCCCAATGTGCGGTGCATCGTCATCCCCGCCACCCAGCAGATCACCCTGGACGCCATGGCCGAGGGCCTGATCCAGATCTTCATCGAGGCCGGCTGCGCCGTGTCCACCCCCACCTGCGGCCCCTGCCTGGGCGGCCACATGGGCGTTTTGTCCGACAACGAGCGGGCCATCTCCACCACCAACCGCAACTTTGTGGGCCGCATGGGCCCCGTCTCCTCCGAGATCATTCTGGCCAACCCCGCCGTGGCCGCCGCGTCCGCGGTGGCGGGTGTGGTCGCCGATCCCCGAACGCTGTAAACAGCGTTCGGGCCCCCATATTTTTCTTCCTCGGGGCAAGTGAATTGCCCCTGCGGCAAGGTTTTGCCGTGCAAAACCCTTGCGCGCGCCACTTGGCGCGTCCCGCCTGCGGCGGGTCCCGACGTACCAAATAAGAAAGGGTGACATCCTTGAAAGTATATAAGTACGGCGACAACGTGGATACCGACGTGATCATTCCCGCCCGGTATCTCAACGCCCCCGACGAGAAATCTCTGGCCTCCCACTGCATGGAGGACATTGACGCCAGCTTCGCCTCCACTGTGGAGGCGGGCGACATCATCGTGGCGGGCAACAACTTCGGCTGCGGCTCCTCCCGGGAGCACGCCCCTCTGTCCATCAAGGCCAGCGGGGTGAAGTGCGTCATCGCCCCCTCCTTCGCCCGCATTTTCTACCGCAACGCAATCAACATCGGCCTGCCCATCATGGAGAGCGCCGAAGCCGCTGCCGCCATCCAGGCGGGGGACACGGTGAGCGTGGACTTTGCTTCCGGTACCATCACCGACGAGACCCAGGGCAAGACCTGGCAGGCCGCCCCCGTCCCGGCCTTCGTGGACAACATCATCCAGGCCGGCGGCCTGCTCAACTCCCTGAAAGCGCGAGGTGTGGCGAAATGAATTATAAAATCGCACTGATCCGGGGCGACGGCATCGGCCCCGAGGTGGTCAACGAGGCCGTGAAGGTGCTGGAGGCCGTGGGCCGGAAGTTCGGCCACAGCTTCACCTATGAGGACGTGCTTCTGGGGGGTTGCGCCACCGACGCGGTGGGGAAGAGCTACCCCGACGGCACCGCCGAGAAGTGCAAGGCCTGCGACGCGGTGCTGCTGGGCGCCGTGGGCGGCCCCAAGTGGGGCTCTGACAAGCCCGCCGAGCAGCGGCCCGAGACCGCCCTGCTGGCCATCCGCAAGGATCTGGGGCTGTACGCCAACCTGCGCCCCGCCGCCCTGCGGCCCGCCATGGCCGACGCCTGCCCCCTGAAGAAGGAGACGGCGGAAAAGGGCATCGACCTGATGATGGTGCGGGAGCTCACCGGCGGCATCTACTTCGGCAAGCGGGACAAGTATGAGACCCCCGACCGGGGCCTGGAGGCCACCGACCTGATGGCCTACTCCGAGAAGGAGATCGAGCGCATCGGCCGCCGGGCCTTTGAGCTGGCCCGGCTCCGCCGGAAGAAGATGTCCTCCGTGGACAAGGCCAACGTGCTGGAGACCTCCCGCCTGTGGCGGAGCGTCATGCACCGGCTGGCGGAGGAGTATTCCGACGTGCAGTACGAGGACGTGCTGGTGGACAACTGCGCCATGCAGCTGGTGAAAGATCCCGGCCAGTTCGACGTGGTGGTCACCGAGAATATGTTCGGCGACATCCTGTCCGACGAGGCCTCCATGGTCACCGGCTCCATCGGCCTGCTGCCCTCGGCCTCCATCGGGGACACCGCCCCCGGGCTGTACGAGCCCATCCACGGCTCCGCCCCCGACATCGCCGGCCAGGACAAGGCCAATCCCATCGCCACCATCCTGTCGGTGGCCATGATGTTCCGCTACTCCTTCCACCTGGCCGCCGAGGCCGACGCGGTGGAGGCGGCGGTGGACGCCGTGCTGGCCGAGGGCTGGCGCACCCCCGACATCGCCGAGCCCGGGGTCACCCCCATCGGCACCAGGCAGATGGGCGACCTCATCGCCGGGAAAATCTGAATCTGACCCCAACGGGCCTGCCGTTTTCGCGGCAGGCCCGTTTTTGCCTGTATAGAAGGTGCAGGTTTGTCCGTAGGGGCGACCTGCGGTCGCCCGCCGTTCCGTCGCCGCACCGCCCCCTCATCCGGCCCTGCGGGCCACCTTCCCCCCTGGGGGGGAAGGTCTGGGTGGGACCCCCCCCCCCCCCAACAACATCGCGGGCGGGCAAAACCCCGGGCCTGCCCGCAGGGGAGGGGATACTGGGAGGGGATCAGCTTTCCAGGAACCGCTGGAGCATCACAGCGGCCTCAGCGCGGCTGGCCTCGCCGGTGGGGTCCAGCTTGCCGCCGTCCTTGCCGTTGATGATACCCTCGCCCACGGCCCAGCTCAGGCCCTCGGCGGCCCAGCCGGAGGTCTCCCCGCCGTCGGGGAAGGAGGACAGGTCGGCGGTGGCGGAGGTATCCATCCCGGCGAACTTGGCGTAGCGGTAGAGGATGGTGGCGATCTGCTCCCGGGTCAGGGAGTCGTTGGGGCCGTACAGGCCGGTGTCGTAGCCGGTGACCACCTGGTTGGCGGCGGCCCAGGCCACGCCCTCGGAGTACCACTGGCCTTCAGCCACGTCGGGGAAGGTGGAGGGCTCCACCTCGGGGGCGCCCTCCTGCCGGTAGAGGATGGTCACCAGCATGCCCCGGGACAGCGCCATGGCGGGGGAGAACACCCCGTCGCCGGTGCCGCCCATCAGGCCGTTGACGGTGACGTACTCGATGCCGGAGGTGGCCCAGTGATCGTCGGCCACGTCGGTATAGCCCTGATACCCGGACAGGTCGGTGATGGGCTCGTCGGAGAGCATTTTGGCGTAGATGGTGTTGGTCACATAGCGGTAGTCATCCTGCTGGTGGGCCCGGTTGTTCACCGAGTTGGCGAAGATGGTCAGGTCCATGCCGTCCCGCTGGAGGGCGAAGGCCTCCACCAGGCCGTCCATCACGGTGCCCGCGTCATTGAGGCAGCAGCCGGCGATGAAGCTGTCCTTGTCGGCAGCCCGGATGAGCACCTGGGCCCCCTCGGGCACCTGGGTGATGACGCCGCAGTTGTAGGTGTAGGTCACATAGTCCCCATCGGCCACGTAGCTGGCGGTGACCAGGCTGTCGGTGGGATAGGTGACGGTGTGGAGGGCTTCCATGCCCAGGGTGTCGTACTTCAGGTCGGTGACCAGGTTTTCAGAGATGTAGGCCAGGGGGGAGGAGCCGGTGGCGATGTAGGGGGTGCCCGCCTTCACGGCGGCCACAGCGGCCTCGCCGCTCTCGCCCTGGTTCAGGGCCACGTTGCCCAGGATGATGTCGGCCTGGGCGGGGTCGTCGGTGACGGTGAAGCCCAGCTGATCCACAAAGGCCATCACGTCATAGTTGGAGGTGCCGTTGCTGTACACGTTGCGGTAATTGATGAAGCCGTAGCCCTCACTGAACCACTTGGAGAAGTAGCCCTCGGTGACGGCGTGGCCGGAGAAGTCGTCGTACCGGCCGGCCAGGAAGATGGTGGGCTTGGAGATGGCGTAGGCCTCGGGCAGCTCGCTGACCCGGGTGCCGGTGAGCACCAGGTTGTCAAAGGACTGGAAGGCCTCATAGCTGACCAGGAAGTCGCCCTTGTGGTCGCCGGAGGTAATCATGCCCACGGTCTGGCCGTCGTCCAGCAGGGCGTTCACCGCCCGGACGGCGGCGTTGCCGCTGTTGTCCAGGATCACATAGTCCCCCTCGGTGCCGGTGAGCTGGGAGACGCCGGTCACTTCGTAGACGGGCTCCAGCTTGCCGTCAAAGGCCCCCTTCACCGCCAGGGCCGTGCAGTCAAAGCCGCGCATGGCGGGGAAGTTGGACACCGACTCGGAGTACAGCTCGGGGAAGCCGGAGTTGGAGGCGTCGGCGCCCTCCCACAGCACGGCGTTGGCGTAGTTGCGCTTGGCCTGGTACATATCCACCACCAGGCTGCCCGCCTTGTAGGTGACCCCGTCCACATAGGTGTCCTCGGTGAGCTTGGACAGGAGCACCCCGTTGCGCAGCAGGAACTGGCCCATCTCATAGGCGTCGGCCACGTCCCGCTGGGAGGCGGCGTCCACGGGGATGACGTAGTACTCGGGGAAGTAGTTGCCGGTCTGGGCGTAGGGGACACGCCAGGTGTCCTCGGCCAGCTGGTTGTTGTTCACGTCCACATACCACTTCTCCATGTCGGCCCGGTGGTCCTCATTCTCGATGCCCCGGCGGAAGAACTCCAGCTGGTTGCGGTAGATGTCAGCCTTGTTCTCCTGGACGTAGTCGATGAGGCCGTAGAGCCCGTAGCGGAACAGGTCGGTGGAGGCCTGGTTGGAGTAGGGGGTCTCGATGGTGTAGCCCATGGCGCCGCAGTTGAGCATGGCGTAGCTGGGGCCGTAGTTGGTGCACAGGTCGTCCCAGGCGGACCAGTGCATGGTCTCGGGGTCATAGTCGTCCCGCAGGGGAGTGTAGTAGGACCAGAACAGGGTGTCGGGGTGGTCCTCACGGGTGGCGGACATGGTGCCCAGGGCGGCAGTACCAAAGGCCTCGGCCCCCAGGGCAAAGTTCTTCACCAGCAGGTCGTACTCCAGGTTGGGCTCATGGGGCGGGGTGCAGGGCTCCACCAGGAACTCGTCCATGTAGCCGTGGAGCTCCACAAAGGCCACCGGGTTCCAGTCATTGATGACCGTGACCAGGTTGGTGGTCTCGCTCTGGGTCTGGTTGGAGGCGTCCCGGTTCAGGTCGAAGCCGTTGTCGTTCCGGCGGGCGTTGTAGGTGCGGCCGTCGGGGTTCTCATTGGGGATGATGACGAAGATGATGTCGTCCAGAATGTCGTCCACCTTCAGGGTGATGTCCTCGCTGATGGTGTACAGCTCGCTGGCGTCGTTGACGCCGGTGTTGTTCTGGATGTTGCCCTCCTCGTCCTTGGTGAACTTCTGGGAGCCCAGGCCGGTGATGCCCAGGTCCACCACGTCCTTGGCAAACATGGCGGAGATGTCCACATCCTCATCCAGGAAGCCGGTGAGGGTGTTGTAGGTGATGGTCTCCTGGGTGGCCAGATCCCGCAGCAGATCCAGCTGAGCGTCCACGCCGGGGTCCTCGTCGGGGTGGACGTTGTTGAGCATCAGGGGGATGCGGTATTCGCCCAGAGTGCCGTTGTCCAGCTTGAGCATCAGGGAGGCCGGGTCGGTCTCGGCGATGGCGTTCATCTGCTGGAACGCGTCCACGGAGGACTTGCTGTCGGACAGAGTGACATAATACTGATCCCGTCCGCCTTCGCTCTGGCCGAAGGTGGTCACGGTGATGTACCGGCCGGGCAGGGCCTCGTCGATGATGGCCTGGATCTTCTCGTCCACGTCGTCATAGCGGGTGTAGGAGTCGTAGGCGTTGACGGTCATGCCGGTGGAGGCCAGCACCTCATCCCCGTCCTGAACGGAGAAGGTGTAGGGGCCGATGAAGCTGGGCCACACGTTGCGGTTGCTGGTGGAGGTGCCGTTGATGCCGATGAATGCGTCGGCAGTGAAGGGGAGGGTGACGATGACGGTGCCCCCCTCGGTGCGGGCGGTGACCTCGCCCAGGGTGAACAGGGCCTCACCGCCGGCGCCGTTGTTCCACTTCTGCCACTGGTCCAGCTTGTCGCCGGTATAGTAGTAGGGATAAATCTCGGTGTCCTGGAAGGCCTCGTCACGGGTGAGGTACCAGGTGAGCCCCTGGGCCCACTGGGTGGGGTCGGCCCCGTCCAGTACACCCGCGTCCACCGTCAGGGTGGCGGCGAAGGCCTGATCCCGATCCACCAGGGTCAGGGTGTCGTCGGACAGGGTGAGGGTCGCGGGCTGGGCCGCGGAGGAAAGCACGCTCATGGAGAGCAGCATGCTCAGTGCTAACAACAGGGACAAGACACGGGCCAGAGACTTGCTTCTTACGGTCATGTGGATGCCTCCTTATTATTATCGTCTGATCGTGCCAAACCATATGCGCTGGGATTCCTGGCGTGACCTCACTGCATGGGAGCCTCCTCCTCTCAATTCAGATGCGTCGAGTTGACCAACTCCATCATACCTTATCTTGAAACATTCGTCAAGATAACAGTTTTCATGCCAAAGAATTAACGGATTTTGTAAGATAAGCCCAAAATTTAATGTTAGTCGCCCGCCGTCCCGCTTCCGCACCGGTTTCGACCCATCCGTAGGGGCGGCCTGTGGCCGCCCGCCCGTCCCGGGGTGGGAAACGGTCCGCCGGGCGGGTCTGGGACCCGCCCCTACACAAACGGCCCAGGTTTTCGTGCTCTATTCCCGGCTCTCCGCACCTTTCCGGGATTTCCGCACCTTGCCCAGGGGGTTGGCCCGGGCGGCGGAGCGGAGGCTGTCGTTGTCCACGTGGGTGTAGATCTGGGTGGTGTTCAGATTCTCGTGGCCCAGCACCTCCTGGAGGGTGCGCACGTCCACGCCGTTCTGGAGCATGAGGGTGGCGGCGGTATGGCGCAGCTTGTGGCTGGAGTAGAGGGAGGGGTCCAGCCCCGCCTTCAACAGCCGCTGCTTTACCATATAATGGACAGCCGCCGTGGTCATTCGGGTGTGGGAGCGGGTGAGGAAGAGGGCGTTTTTGTCCGCCGCCGCCTGCTGGCTCCGCTCCTCCAGCCAGTCGTCCAGGGCGGCCCGGCAGGCCCCGTTGAGGAAGATCATCCGTTCCTTGTTGCCTTTGCCCAGCACCCGCAGCTGTTCCTGGCGCACGTCCTGTAGGTTAAGACCAACTAACTCTGAAATCCGCAGCCCGCAGTTGAGGAAGAGGGTCAGAATGCAGTAGTCCCGGGCCTGATTGGGCTCGTCCACGGCCTCCAGCAGCTGGATGGACTCGTCCAGGGACAGAAAGCGGGGCAAAGCCTTTTTCAGCCGGGGAGAGTCCAGGTCCTGCATGGGGTTTTCGGCCATGAGCTTGGCCTTGCTGGAGAGATACTTGTAAAAGGAGCGGATGGCGGCGATTTTCCGGGCCCGGGCAGAGGGCTCCAGGCCATAGCCGGAGGTGGGGCTGTTGGCGTGCTTGACCCGATCCCGGCTGAGGTAGCTCATGTAGCTGTACACGTCGCTGAGGTTGACCGACCGGGCCAGATCCAGGTCCAGGTCGTCAATGTCGATCTGATCCAAAGGCGTGTCCCTGGGCACGCGGCCTTTTTCCAGCTTGATATAGCGGAAGAAGTTGCGCAGATCCAGGTAGTATTCGTCCACCGTTTTTTTGGAGTGGCCCTGAATGGTCTCGTGGTAGACCAGGAAGTTGCGCAGCAGCTCCGGGGCGGTGAGTTTGTAGTCGTTATGGTCCATGGGGCGTTTCCCCCTCCTCTCAACTTAACAAAATTTTTATTTTGTTGAGTTTGTAGTGTAGGCCCCAGAGGGCGTCCCCCACCGGTCCGGCCCGGCTCTATTCCGGCCCCGGCCTGTCCCACGGCAACAAAATAAAAATCCGTTTGATTTTGCAGTCAGCCAATTCAACATACCACCCATTGGATGCTTTGTCAACCGGCCCCGGTCAGCAGCCGGCGGGCCCTGCGCTGGCCGTCGGCGGCCCTGGCCTGGCGCTGGTTGGCCCCGTCGAAGCGCACCGGCGCGCACCGCTCCAGCACCCGGTCATAGATTCGCCGCCGCTCCAGGCCGGGCGTCTGGATCAGCTCCTGGTGGCTCAGATTTGTGGTGACAATCATGGGCCGCCCCGACAGATACCGCCGGTTGATGAGCTCGTAGACCTGCTCCTGGGCGTACGGGGTCTGGCGCTCCATGCCGAAGTCGTCCAGGATCAGCAGCCGGCAACCCACCAGATTCTCCAGGTAGCCCATCCGCGCCCCGCCGTCCAGGCCGAACATCTGCATCAGCACCTGTCCCAGGGTGGTCATCCGCACGGTCACAAGCCGCTCCGCCAGGGCGTTGGCCACGCAGGCGGCGGCGAAGGTCTTGCCCGTGCCCGTGGGCCCCCACAGCAGCAGCCCCTGGTTCTCCCGTTCCATTTCCTCCCAGTGCTCCGCGTACCGCCGGGCAAAGTCCAGCTGGGGCACCTTCCCGTTGTCCCGGTCAAAGGTGCACTGGTACAGCAGCCGGGCCTCTCCAAAGGCGTTTTCCCGGTATCGGGAAATCAAGTATTCCCGTTCCCGCTGCCTGGACAACTCCAGCAGTTCCTCTTCCGTCCTCATAAGCTCTCCTCTCCCCAACCTGGCTCAGAAGATTGGTTTCTTTTTGTTGGTTTCCTCTGTTGGTTAGTGGTCGGTTTTCCGACTGGGGGGTGGTCGGTTTTCCGCCCCTCCCCCCGTCGGTTTTCCGGCCTACCCCCCGTCGGAAAACCGACCCCGGGCAGGTATAAAAAAATATGGCTGGCTCTCCCCCGCTCCGGATGCGTCCGAAGGATGAGGCCCGCCTGCTCCAGCTCTTTCAGACAGATTTTAACCACCGTCTCCCCTTTTCCCAGAGCCGCCGCCAGCTTCTGGATAGGATAGACCACATACACCTGCCCTCCCCTGCCGGTGTAGCCGTTTTTGGCCGACAGGGTGCCCCGGTCCAGCAGCAGGCCGTAGAGCAGCAGCGCGGTGCCCGACAGGTCGGCCGTCAGCAGGGCCTTGGGCAGGGGCAGGAAGCTGTTCAGCTTGACGGCGGCGGTATAGGGCGTCACGTCCATGAAAAATCCCCCCTCTACCCATAGTGGGTTCTGGGGGGATAGTGGTACAGTTCCGTACACCGAAGGGAAAACTTTTTTAAATTTCCCGCCAGGCACCCATAATATGGATGGCCCGGAGGGTCTGGAACTGGTAAGTGCTCAGAGGCCGCCGGTCCACGTCGATGGAGTGGGCGGCCACCAGGGTGTTGCGGAGGGTGGGCCGCCACCCCACCTGCACCACGATGGCGGTGTGGGTGAAACTGTCCCCCCGGGGGCTCATCTGCACAAAATCTCCGGGCAGCAGCAGCTCCAGGTCGGCCAGGGCCCCGAAGGGGCCGTCGGTCTGCTCCGTCCGGGTGAGAAACCGCTCAAAAAAGTCCACCCCCGACCAGGCCGGGGCCTTGTTGTTAGCGTCAATGTAGTACCACCCCAGGTCGGGCCGGTAGTCCATGATCCCCGTCCCGGCATACAGGCACTGGGAGGCAAAATTGGTGCAGTCTCCCCCGATCCCCTCGTAGTCGTAATAGGCCGGGTTGCGACCGTAGGCCCACCGGTGGGCGTAGTCCACCGCCGCCCGGCGGTCATAGGGTATCCATTCCCGCATGCTGCCTCTCCCCTTTCCCGACAGTCTATGCCTTTCGTCGGGAAAGGGTGAACGAAAAGAGTGAATATGGGAACCTTCGTAACGGGGTGGGTTTGTTCCGCCCCCTCATCCGGCCCTGCGGGCCACCTTCCCCCCTGAGGGGGGAAGGTTTTGGCGTTTACACAGTCAGCCCAATTTTACCCGTAGGGGCGGGGCTCTGTCCCCGCCCGACGGTGCGATTTTTGCTCCGGTGCCACGGTCCCTGATCGCCTGTCCCCTTTGAAACATTGGCGTAAAAATAGCCGCAAGCCATTTTCGTGGCTTGCGGCTATTTTTCTCTTTTGAGATATGAACTTAGGCCTTGCCGTCGCAGCCCAGGACGTTGATCAGCTTATGCTTGACCATCTCCTTGATGTTGGCCCGGGCGGGCTTCAGGTACTCGCGGGGGTCAAACTTGTCGGGATGCTCGTTGAAGAACTGACGGATGGTGCCGGTCATGGCCAGGCGCAGGTCGGAGTCGATGTTGATCTTGCACACAGCCATGGAAGCGGCCTTGCGCAGCTGCTCCTCGGGGATACCCACGGCGTCGGGCATCTTGCCGCCGTTCTCGTTGATCATCTTCACCTACTCCTGAGGCACGGAAGAAGAGCCGTGGAGCACGATGGGGAAGCCGGGCAGGCGCTTGGAGACCTCCTCCAGCACGTCGAAGCGCAGCGGAGGGGGAACCAGGATGCCCTTCTCGTTGCGGGTGCACTGGTCGGGGGTGAACTTGTAGGCACCGTGGCTGGTGCCGATGGCGATGGCCAAGGAGTCGCAGCCGGTCTTGGAGACGAACTCCTCCACCTCGTCGGGGTGGGTGTAATGGGATTCTTCAGCGGAGACCTTTACATCGTCCTCAATGCCGGCCAGAGCGCCCAGCTCAGCCTCAACCACCACGCCGTGGTCGTGAGCGTACTCCACCACTTTCTTGGTGATCTCGATATTCTCAGCAAAGGGCTTGGAGGAGGCGTCGAT
>CASEOA010000103.1 GCA_949289455.1 uncultured Eubacteriales bacterium | reverse complement strand
TCTGGATGATGTCGTACTTGGCAATGGTGCCCTCCAGGTCGTTCTGGAAGAGCTTTTTCACGTCGCCGGTGTCCGCCCCACTTCTCCGCAGGAAGGCCGCCGCCTCAAAGGTGCGGCTGCCGGTGCGCATGGTGAACTGCTTGGTGTCCAGCGTAATGCCGGCCAGCAGGGCCTCCGCCTCGGTTTTCAGTAGGTCGGCGGGCTCCAGCAGGTATTGCAGCAGCTCGGTGGACAGCTCGCTGGCGGAGGAGGCGTAGGGCTCGTGGAAGTTGAGGGCGGCGTCGGCGATGTAGGAGGAGGCCCGGCGGTGGTGGTCGATGACCGCCACCTTGTGCACCGCCTCCAGCAGGTCCTGGCTCACCACCTGCTCGGGCCGGTTGGTGTCCACCACCACCAGCAGGCAGTTGGAGTCGGCCAGCAGGATGGCGTCCTGAGGGGAGAGGAACACGTCCTTGTACTCGGGCACCGCCCCCAGCCGGTCGCACATCTCGCTGGCCGGGTTCACCCCCGGCTCCCGGACAATGTGGACGGGGGCGCCCTTCTTCCGGGCCATGGCGCACACACCGGCGGCGGCGCCAATACAGTCCAGGTCGGGGAACTTGTGGCCCATGACGAACACCATGGAGGCGTCGGCCATCAGCTCCCCCAGGGCATTGGCCATCACCCGGCTCTTTACCTTGGTGCGCTTCTCCAGCTCCTTGGTGCGCCCGCCGTAGAACTCGAAGTTGATGCGGTTCTTGATGACCACCTGGTCGCCTCCCCGGGAGAGGGCCATCTCCACCGACAAGCCGGCGTACTGGAACAGATCCCCCAGGGTGTCCCCGTCCCGGCCGATGCCGATGGACAGGGTGGCCTGGATGCCCGAGGAGTTGGTCACCTGCCGCACGGTGTCCAGGATGGAGAACTTGCCCTCCTGGAACTGGGCCAGATACTGCTCCTCGAAGAGGAAGAGGTAGCGGTCCCGCTCGTACCGGCAGAACACCCCCTGGGCGGGGGCCACCCACTGGGCCAGCCGGTCGTCGATCTCGCTGCGGATGGCGGACTTGGCGTTGTCCGAAATCCCCTTCATCAGCTCCTCATAGTTGTCCACCGTCAGGATGGCCACCACCGGGCGGGTGGCGTGGAACTCGTCCCGGACGGAGGCCAGCTCGGTGATATCCACCCAGTAGGTGGTGGCCAGATAGCCCCGCACCCCCTGCTCGGCGGTGCGCACCAGATGGCCGAACACCTGAAACCGCCGGTCCCCCACCGGGATCTCGTGGGGGCACTCGGTCTTGCCCTCCATGAGCCACCGGGAGTTGAAGTCGGGCACCGCCACCGACAGCTTGGTGTCAAAGAGGTGCTCCCGCTCCCCGGTGATCTGGAGGAAGCGGTCGTTGGACCAGATGACCTCGTCGTTTTCCGGCCGGAAGATCACCATGGGCAGCGGGGCGTTCACCATGGTGTCCTTGGTGGCCGTGTCCATGTTGCAGGTCACGCTCTCAATGTATTTGAGGATCTCCTTCTGACGGGCGGCGTTGCTCCGGCGGAAGTAGAGGTAGAGCAGCACCACCACCGCGATCTCCCCCACCGCCACCGGGATGGAAAAGAGGGCGGTGACCACCGCGAAGAGCACCAGGCACACAAAGTACAGCCGCAGGCTGGGCTCCATCAGATAAGACAGTTTATTTTTCCGCATAGGGACCTCCCAAACGCGTTCAAAAACAAGATGACACGATATTATACCAAATCCACCGGGCAAAAACAAGAGCGCTTATGGCCGCCCGCGGTTTGCTGCCCGAAAAAGCAAAACCGGCCGGTGTATTTTTCTCCCTTTGTATCACGGTTTACATTCTTTTTTCTCCATCTCTGCCATACTACAGCCAAGTTATGAAAATTCAGAGGAGGCCGTTCCCATGAAGGAATATCCTGTTCAGCGGGCCACGGTGCTGAAAGAGAAGCCCGACCCCAATACCCTGGTCTTTGGCAAGACCTTTACCGACCACATGTTCATCATGGACTACACCGCCGGCCAGGGCTGGCACGACGGGCGCATCGTCCCCTACGGCCCCATCCCCCTGGAGCCCTCCGCCATGGTGTTCCACTATGCCCAGGAGGTCTTTGAGGGCCTGAAAGCCTACCGCAACCCCCAGGGCCAGGTCCAGCTCTTCCGCCCCATGGAGAACGTGAAGCGGATCAACTCCTCCTGCGACCGGATGTGCATCCCCCAGCTGCCCGAGGAGGACGCCCTGGCCGCCATTGAGCAGCTGGTGCGGCTGGAGGCCGACTGGGTGCCCAGCGCCCCCGGCACCTCCCTGTACATCCGCCCCTTCATCATCGCCACCACTCCCTCTCTGGGGGTTCACGCCGCCCACAACTACATCTTCTGCATCATCACCTGCCCCGTGGGCGCCTACTACGCCGAGGGCATCAACCCGGTGAAGATCTATGTGGAGAATGAGGACGTGCGGGCAGTCCGGGGCGGCACCGGCTACACCAAGTGCGGCGGCAACTACGCCGCCTCCATCCGGGCCGGGGAGCGGGCCGAGGAGAACGGCTACGCTCAGGTGCTGTGGCTGGACGGCGTCCACCGGGAGTACATCGAAGAGGTGGGCTCCATGAACGTCATGTTCCAGATCGGCGATACGGTGGTCACCCCCAAGCTCACCGGCTCCGTGCTGCCCGGCATCACCAGAAAATCCTGCATCGAGCTAATGCAGAGCTGGGGCCTCAAGGTGGAGGAGCGGCTCATCACCGCCAAGGAGCTCTTTGAGGCCGGGGCCAACGGCACCCTGAAAGAGGCCTGGGGCACCGGCACCGCCGCCGTGGTCTCCCCCATCGGCGAGATGGGCTGGGAGGACAAGCACGTGGTGGTCAACGGCGGCAAGATCGGCCCTCTGGCCCAGCGCCTGTACGACACCCTCACCGGCATCCAGTGGGGCACCCAGCCCGATCCCCACAACTGGGTGGTCAAGCTGTAACTAACCTGATAATAACCCTTATATTATTTATCTTCCCAGCAAGAGAGGCAGGACAATCGTCCTGCCTCTCTTGCTGCTTTTGGGGCGGATGCCATCGGGCGGCCCTACGGCCAAAATCGCACCGCGTTCGTAGGGGCGACCTGTGGTCGCCCGCCCTCACCGGGTCAGGTTCCGGAACCCCCGGGGCTCCGGGGCGCGGAACACCCGCCCCTCTCCGGTGAAGGGGTCGGCCAGCTCCAGCACATGGGCGTGGAGGCACAGCCGCCCCAGAGGGTCGGTGGCGGCGCCGTAATCCCGGTCTCCCGCCACCGGGCAGCCCAATTCCCGCAGGTGGGCCCGGATCTGGTTTTTCCGGCCGGTGGCGATGTCTACCTCCAGCAGGGTGTATTCCCTTCCCTCCCGCAGGGTGGTATAATGGGTCACCGCCTCTTTTCCCCCGGCGCGTACCGAATACACCTTGTGGGCGGCGTTTTCCCGCAGCAGGGTGCGGACGGTGTCCGCCTCCCTGGGGGGGCATCCCTCCACCACCGCCAGATAGCCCCGGCGGCTTACCAACTGATCCCAGTGGTCCTGATAGGCCCGCTTGGTCTCCTCGTCCTTGGCAAAGAGGAGCACCCCGGAGGTATCCCGGTCCAGTCGGTGGACAATGAAGAGCCGCCGCCGGGGGTCGGATTTGCGGACGTAATCGGTGGCCATGCGGTAGGCGGTGCGCACCTTCTCCCTGTCGCTGGCCATGGACAGCAGCCCGGCGGGCTTGTCGATGACCAAAATCCGCCCGTCCTCGTACAGCACCGGAAAGGGGGCCTTCCTATCCCCCGCCCCCTGGGGCAGCAGGGTCACGGTCTGGCCGGTCACCAGCGGGTGGTCGTGGCGGGTCACCGTTTTGCCCTCCACCTGAACCTGGCCCCGGGTGAGCATGGCCTTGACGCTGTTGCGGCTCTTGCCCGCCACATGGGCCAGCAGGAAGGGCAGCAGGGTGCCCTCCCCTTCTACCAAAAAATTTTTCTTATCCATATCCTGAATTTCCTTTTGGAGGTATTTGTTATGAACCAGGTCCTGGAGCAGCTCCACGCCCGCAAGTCGGTGCGGGTCTATGCGGACAAGCCCATCTCCCCGGCGGACAAGCAGGCCATCCTGGCGGCGGCCTGCGCCGCCCCCACCGCCGGCAACCAGCAGCTGTACACCATTCTGGACATCACCGATCAGGCGCTGAAAGACAGGCTGGCGGACACCTGCGACCACCAGCCTTTTATCGCCCAGGCCCCTCTGGTGCTCATCTTCTGCGCCGACTGCCAGAAGTGGTACGACGCCTTCGCCGCCGGCGGGTGCCGGCCCCGGAAACCGGGGGTGGGGGACCTGCTGCTGGCCTGCTCCGACGCCAACATCGCCGCCCAAAACGCCGTCACCGCCGCCTGGAGCCTGGGCATCGGCTCCTGCTATATCGGGGACATCATGGAGCTGTGCGAGACCCACCGGGACCTGCTTGGCCTGCCGGAGTATGTGTTTCCCGCCGCCATGGCGGTGTTCGGCTACCCCACCCCCCAGCAGCTGGAGCGGGAAAAGCCCCGCCGCCGGGCCATGGAGCACATCGTCCACGAAAACCGCTACCGCCGGATGGACGCCGCTGAGCTGAAAGACATGCTGGCCGACAACGCCGGGGCGCGGCCCTATGAGGCGTGGCTGCAAGCCTTCTGCAACCGGAAATACAACTCCGACTTCTCCCGGGAGATGACCCGGTCGGTGGGAGAATACCTGAAGCCCTTCCTGGATTGAGGAGGCGGGCAAAATCGTGCCGTAATCGTAGGGGCGGATGCCCACATCCGCCCCCACGGGACGTTTCCCGCCCCGTCACGGCAGCCGCAAATCTCCTATCTCCCTAGATCTGCTCCAAAATCCGCCCCAGCAGATCGGCCATGCCCACCTGGTAGCCGCAGCAGCCGTAGGCCGCCCTGCCCTGTTTGTCCCGCACCACCGCCAGGGGGGGCTTGTCCGGGTCCAGGCCCAGGTGGCGGGCCACCGTCTCCACCTGATAGCCCCACTCGGGATAGGCCACCTCCGCCTCGGGCCACCGGGAGAGCAGGTTTGCCAGGGTGGCCTGCCGCTCCGCCCCCAGCCCCCGGAGGAAGAAGATCACCCGGGCGTCCAGGGCCCGGAACCGGGGCAGGGCGGCGGACAGCTCATTTAAAATATGCTCGGTGGGCTCGGCGCCCTCCTCCAGCCACAGGAGGAGGGTATTTTTGTCCCCCTGCTCCGCCAGCTCCGGCAGAGGCAGGCTCCGAGGGGTGATGAGGTCGGTCAGCTCACAGTCCCGCAGAGCCAGAAAGACCTCCTTTTCCTCCCCCGGGGCCAGGGTGAACTCCAGCCGGTTGGCAAACTGGTCCCCGGCGGGGAGCCGCAGGGCGGTGAGCACCCGGTACCGCCCGGCGGGGAGCTGGGCCATGAGCCGGTTTTTGTACCAGGCCCGGTCGGTGAATTTCAGAGGTTTCCACAGTTCCCCCGTCCACCGGTCCACCGACCAGTTCTGCCGGTAGGTAAAGCGCTCCGACGGCCCCTTCCAGAACAGGACTTTTCCACATTCCTCCGGCTCTTTGGGGACAAGCTGCCCCTCCCGCCAGACCAGCACCGCCCCGTCCACCGGCCGCAGGGCGGCGGGAATCCCCTGTTTCCGCAGGGCGATAACCTCCCCCACCGCTCCGCGCTGGGGGACAGACCAGTCGGTGAGCCGCTCAAAGGCCACCCGGGGGCACAGGATAAACCGCCGGAACACCTCCCGGACGTACTTCCCCGCCCAGGGCCGGGCCCGCTCCAGGTGGGCCTCCAGCAGCTGGGCCGTGGCGTCCCGGAAATCCTTGTCGGACAGCACCGAGAGCAGCATGGGCCGCAGAGGGTCCTTGTCCTTGCTGAGGAAGGCATAAATCTCGTCAAAATTCCCCCGGGCCGCCCGGAGGAGGGGCTGCTGGGCGGGGTACTGGGCCGCCTTCTCCTCATCATACCAGCCCGCCATCCGGGCCTGCCGTTTGGCAGCGCCCGCCGCCAGCACCGCCGCCCGCTGCCGCCGCTGTTCTTCGTCCAGGGGGGCGGGGTTGACGGGGGCGTCCTTGGGGGAACGGAAGTCGAAGGGGGTCCAGTCCGGGCAGGGGGCGGCGTGGGTCAGCTCCGCCCCGTCCTGGGTTTCGCCGTGGCAGAAGGCCTCCTTCTCTCCGGCGGTCAGGTGGAGATCCCCCACGCCCAGCTCCACCTGCACCTTGCCCGTTTCGTCGGCGGTAAGGGCGGCGATGGGGCAGAACCGGGCCTCGTTGAGCACCTCCAAGGTGACCTCTTCCCCGGGGGCCGCCCGGAAGGTGTAGGGCTTGGTGCGGGCGTAGCGGGCGGTCTGGTTGTGGTACAGGGCCTGGCCCGCCCGGCCCAGCGGGGCCCCGTGGAGGGCCAGGTCGGTTACCGGCCCAAAGGTGCGGCTGTGAACCAGCATGGCCCGGGAGGCGGCGGTGTTGAACCACCCCCGGTCCAGCACCGGCTCGGGCTCGCAGGCCCCCAAAAACCGCCAGTTCCCCTGGCACAGCACCTCCACCCAGGCGTGGTTGTCGTCGCAGTGGGACCACCTGGGGGCGTACACCTGCCGGGCGGCCAGCCCCACCGACCGGAGGGCGGCCACCAGGAAGGCGGACTCCTCCCCGCACCGGCCGCTGCCGCAGCGGTACACCGTCAGGGGGGAGGCGGTGCGGTCGTCCTGGGCCTGATAGCTGGCCTGCTCATGGCACCAGCGGTTGACCTCCAGGGCGGCCTCCGCCTGGGACAGGTTCTTTACTCTGTCCCACAGCATGCCGTAAAACAGACCCCGGTGGGAGGACAGGTCCTCGTCGTTTACCCGGGGGCAGAGGACGTACTGCTCAAAGGCCTCCCGGCTCAGCTCCCGGCACCAGGGGGCGGTGTCCCGCAGCATACGGGCGTGGGCGGCAAAGTCCTCGAACAGGGCCTGGGGATAAAGGGCCCAGTCCTCCGGCAGGGCGGTCTGCAAAAAGATAAGCTCCTGATCCATGGTCATCAACTCCTTATATCCGGGCTATGATATCATATTTATTTGTGTTATGATACCCCCAAAGGAGTGTGAGCCATGAAAAATGTGTTGATTGAGGTGTGCTGCGGCTCGGCAGAGGACGTTCAGACCGCCGCCGCGTCCGGGGCAAACCGGGTGGAGCTGAACTCCGCCCTGTTTTTAGGGGGGCTCACCCCCTCTATCGGAGCCATGGAGACCGCCCGGCAGGTGGATATCCCCATTATGGCCATGGTGCGGCCCCGGGAGGGGGGCTTCTGCTACAGCGAAACCGAGTTCCAGACCATGCTGGCCGACGCCAAGGCCCTGCTGGCCGCCGGAGCCGACGGCATCGTGTTCGGATTCCTCCACCCCGACGGCACGGTAGACAAGGACCGGTGCAAGGCCATGGTGGAAGTCATCGGGGACAAGGAGAGCGTGTTCAGCCGTGCCATGGACGTGACGCCCGACTGGAAGGCCGCCCTGGACGTGCTGATGGAGCTGGGGGTCACCCGGGTGCTCACCAGCGGCCAGGCCCCCTCCGCCCCCGCCGGGGCGGCGGTGATCCGGGAGATGCGGGACTATGCCGCCGGGCGCATTCAGATCCTGCCCGGCTGCGGGGTGAAACCGGACAACGTGGCCGCCCTGGCGGAGGCCACCGGCTGCCATCAGCTCCACGGCTCCTTCAAAACCTTCCGGCTGGATGTATCCGCCACCCACAACCCGGCGGTGTCCTTTTCCGGCGGCGTCTGCCCGCCGGAGGAGCAGGTGCCCGTCACCGACGGGGCCGCCGTGGCCGCCGCCCGAGCCAGCCTGGAGGATTGACGGGCGGATGTGGGCTTCGCCCGCCGTACCGTCCACATCCCACACAGCGCAAAACCCCGCCGGAAATCCGGCGGGGTTTTGACGTATTGGGGATCAGGCCACGGCGAAGCCCAGGATCAGGTAGGCCACGGCGGCCAGGCCGCCGCAGATGAGGGCGTAGGGCAGCTGGGTCTTGACGTGGTCCAGGTGGTCGGAGGCGGCTCCCATGGAGGACAGGATGGTGGTGTCCGACAGGGGGGAGCAGTGGTCGCCGAACACGCCGCCGCCGGCCACAGCGGCGAACACCGCCACCACGGTGGAGGTGAGGACGCCGTCGGTCATGGCAAAGGCCATGGGCAGGGCGATGGGCATGCAGATGGCGAAGGTGCCCCAGGAGGAGCCGGTGGCGAAGGCCATGATGGCGGCCACGATGAAGATCACCATGGGTAGCAGGTGGGGGGTGAGGAAGCCCTGGGTGATGGAGATGATGTAGTTGGCGGTGCCCATGGTCTGGGACAGGCCGTTGACGGAGTAGGCCAGGGCCAGCAGGATGACGGCGGGCAGGGCTCCCTTGATGCCGTCGGTCAGGGTGTTCATGACCTCTTTGAAGGGGATGCCCTGGATCATCATGCTGATGGTCATGAGGATCACCACCAGCAGGAAGGCCTCCATGGTCTTGGCGGAGTTATAGGCGATGTAGGTGGAGATGGCCACGGTGATGATGATGAGCACCGGCAGCAGGAAGTTGAGGAACACCCGGGGCTTGAAGCCGGGGTAGGGCTCCATGCCGGTGAGCTCCTTGCCCACCAGGGGCTGGGCCCCGTCGGCCAGCACTTTGCCGGTCTCTCTCGCCCGCTGTTCCGCCTTCTTCATGGGGCCAAAATCCTTGACGATGCCCGAGCCGATGAGGCCCACCAGGATCACGGCGAAGATGGGGTAGAAATTGAAGGGGATGGCCTTGAGGAAGAGGGCGGAGGCGTCCTCCTGGGTGACGATGCACCCCACCCCTACGGCAAGGCCGCTGAGGTAGGCCGCCCAGCCGGTGATGGGCACCAGCACGCTGACGGGGGCGGAGGTGGAGTCGGCAATGTAGGCCAGCTTTTCACGGGAGATGCGGGCCTTGTCGGTGATGGAGCGCATGGTGCAGCCCACGAACAGGGGGCTGAAGGAGTCGCTGAAGTAGACGAACATACCCAGCACCCAGGCCATGAGCTGGGCGCCCCGGCGGCTAAGCTTCTTGTCATGCACCCACTGGGAGAAGCCCTGGATGGCGCCGGTTTTCTGGAAGTAGGCCACCAGAATGCCGATGAAGGTGTTCAGCAGCATGACCCAGGAGAAGTCGGTGTTGCCCAGGTTCTCCTTCAGCAGGGTGGGAAAGCTGAGCAGCAGGGTCTCCTGAATGGGGGTGCCCGAGGCAAAACCCACCAGGGTGGTGCCGGTAAAGCAGGCGATGGCCAGGGCGGCAATGGTGTTCTTGGTGGCGAAGGACAGTACGATAGCCAGGATGGCTGGTATCACGGAGATAAACCCCATGTTGACCAGATCTTCCATTGTGTTTCCTCTCTTTCTCTCTGATTTCAGCCGTCAGGGGCTTACAGCTTCACCTGCTCCAGGGGCAGGAAGTTGTCGGACCGGGTGACGGTGGCGGGGGGCGCCGGGTCCAGCTTCTGGTCGGCGATACCCAGGATGTCCTCGGGCCGCACCCAGGGCCGGTTCTGGAGGGCGCTGGTCTCCTCGTGGGTCAGGTAGCCCTTGTAGGCGGTGAGGCTCCGGCGGAGGAAGCCGTCCTGGACGCAGGCGGCGGCCACGCCCTTGTTGAGGATGGCCCGGAAGTGGGGGATCACCGAGGCAGCGTAGGCGATGGAGGTGGAGTTGGCGATGGCCCCGGGGATGTTGCTGACGCAGTAGTGGACCACGCCCTCCTCGATGTACCGGGGGTTCTCGTGGGTGGTCTCGTGGAAGGACTCGATGGCGCCGTTGTCGTCGTTGGAGATGTCCACGATGACGGAGCCCTTGCCCATCAGCTTGAGCATGGGGCGGTCGATGAGCCAGTCGTTGCAGCCCTTGGGCCACTTGACGCAGTTGAGCACCATGTCGGTCTGGGGCAGCAGGGCGGCAATGTTCTCCTTGGTGCACATCATGGTGTCAATGTGCTCGTTGTACTGCCGCTTCAGGGAACGCAGGATGCCGATGTTGATGTCCATGACGGTGACCCGGGCCCCCAGGGCGTAGAGCACCGACAGGGCGGCCTGGCCCACGGTGCCGCCGCCCAGGATGAGCACCTTCATGGCGGGGGACCCGCCCAGGCCGCTGACGAACATGCCCTTGCCGCCGTTGATGGACAGCATGGACTCCAGGCCCATGAGAGCCCCCTGCTTGCCGGCGGCCTCGCAGTTGGGGGAGCCGTAGCGGTGGCTGTCCTCGGCAGTGAAAGCGATGCAGCCGCTGTCCAGAATGGCCTGAACCTCCTGGGGATGGGCGGCGGGGTGGATGCAGGTGAAGATGATCTGGCCGGGGCGCAGCAGGGAGAACTCGCAGGGCTCCAGCTCCTTGACCTTGGTGACGAAGTCGGCCTGAGCGTAGATCTCCTCCATGGTGTCCACCAGCTTGGCGCCGGCGGCCTCGTAGGCGGCGTCCTCAAAGCCGGCCTTCTCGCCGGCTCCCCGCTGAACCAGGGCGGTGTGGCCGTCGTTGACGATGGTGGTGATCTCCACCGGAGTGGCGATGGTGCGGTACTCGCCGTTTTTGATGTCCTTCAACAGACCAAAAACCATTGTTGATTCCTCCTTATTTTTACCGAACTATATTATACTTTCCCGCGCTGCCTTGTCAACGGAACGGGGAATATTTATACAAGTTCTCTGATTTGCATGGTTAAAAATAAAATTGGGCTGAAATTGTAGTATATTTTTGAATACTTATACGTTTAAAAACAGAAAAAGGCCCGGGACTGCATCGCAGCCCCGGGCGGGGGTCAGGTCTGAGGCAGAGAGTCGTCCTCCCGAATCCAGTCCTCCACGTGGACCACGGCGTACTCCGTGGGGGTGTTGCGGATGACCACCCGCTGGATGCCGGCGTTGATGATAAGCCGCCGGCACATGGAGCAGGAGGTGGAACCGGGGATGAGCTCCCCGGTGGAGGGATTGATGCAGGCCATATACAGGGTGGCCCCGATGGTCTCGCTGCGGGCGGCGGAGATGATGGCGTTGGCCTCGGCGTGAACCGACCGGCACAGCTCGTACCGCTCCCCGGAGGGGATGTTCAGGGCCTCCCGGGTGCAGTACTCCAGATCCACGCAGTTTTTCCGCCCTCTGGGCGCGCCGTTGTATCCGGTGGCGATGATCTCGTCGCTCTTCACAATGATGGCCCCATACCGGCGGCGCAGGCAGGTGGCCCGCTCCGCCACGGTCTGGGCAATGTCCAGGTAATAGTTCTCTTTATCAATACGCCCCATGGCAGTACCTCCTCGGTGATTGTAGGGACAGTATACCGGTTTTTCCCCTCTTCCGCAAGAGGAAACCGGGAATTGCACCGGAAAAGAGGGGTGTTTCCCTCACAATTCATGAATTGTTTACGGTTGCCGCCTTGACGGGAAAAGCCCCAGGCGCTATCATAGGGGTGGAATATCGCACACCCTAAATTAAAGGAGACGACCATCTTTCATGCTCATGAATTATTTGAGAAAATTGATGTATGGGCGGTATGGCAGCGATCATCTCTCCTTTTTTCTGTTGATCCTGTACCTGGTTCTGATCGTGGCGGCCAACCTGCCCCATATGGGCTGGCTGAGCTGGCTGGCCCTGGCGGTGCTGGCGTGGGATCTGTTCCGTATGTTCTCCCGCCGGATTGACCGCCGCCGGGCGGAGAACGCCCGGTTTTTGGAATTGGTGGGGCCGGTGATCCGCTGGTTCCGGATGCGCCGCACCATCCACCGGGACAAGGAGCACCGCTATTTCAGATGCCCCAACTGCGGACAGTACCTGCGGGTACCCCGGGGAAAGGGGAAAATCAATGTGACCTGCCGGAACTGCGGCGCCAGTTTTGAGGAAAAAAGTTAATATGGCTGAAAACGGGGACCCGCGCGCTGGCGGGTCCCCGTTTTTTCGGTGGGCGCGTGCACGGGGTACGGCGGGCGGGGACAGAGCCCCGCCTCTACGGGTTCCGCTCCACGGACCGGACAATGAGCCGCTCCCCGTCCACGGAGAACCCCACCTCCAGCCCGGCGAAGGACATGCCGTACACCCGGGACCGGTCCTGCTGGTAGGAGGGCCGGGGGTCCCGGGAGAGCACCCCCAGCAGGGCCTCCCGCTTGTCCGGCGGCACCTTGTCAATCAGCTCCGGGGGGCACTCCACCTGGAGCACCTTACCCCCCACGTTGCCGGTAAAGCCCCCCAACGCCTCCGGGTGGGCGTCGGCGTAGGGCAGGTAGGGCTTGACGTCCAGAATGGGAGTGCCGTCCATGAGATCGGCCCCCGACACCACCAGCACATGGCCCAGCTTGGGGTCCTTTTCGATGGCCTCCAGTTTCACGCAGGACAGGCCGATGGGGTTGGGCCGGAAGGGGGACCGGGTGGCGAACACCCCCACCCGGGCATTGCCCCCCAGCCGGGGGGGCCGCACCGTAGGGGACCAGGTCTCCCGCACCGCCTGGGAAAACTGCCAGATGAGCCAGATGTGGGAGAACTCCTCCAGCCCCCGGAGGGCGTCGGGATTGCGGTACTGGGGCTCGAACACCACGGTGGCCCGCAGCGCCTCCACCAGCCCGCTCTGCCGGGGGATGCCGAACTTGGTGGGAAAATCGCTGCGAATCCGGGCGATGACATGCATGGGGATCATTTCCGTCCCTCCTGTGCCTTTTTCAGGGCGGCCTCTACCGGCCGGGCGGGGGCGGGCCTGCTGTTGTTGCGGGCCAGGATGGCGGCGATCTGGCCGGACACCTGCTCCACCTCCGCCTTGAAGGTGGTGGCCGACAGCCGCAGGGCCCCGTGGCCCAGGATGATGAGCTGCTCCGCCCCGTCGGAGGTGGCCACCCGGACGTGGTGGTGCTTGCCGATCTCGTAGGTGGCCCGCTCGATATAGGAGTCGGCGGTCTCCGCCTCTTTGGTATACACAACGTATATATTGTGGTACTTGGTTACATCCTGTACTGCCCTGGGCACCTTGTAGGCGTCAAACACCAGGATGACCACGCATTTTTTGAACCCCTGGTAGTTGCTCAGCAGGTCCATCAGCAGCTGCCGGGCGGCGTCCAGGTTGGTCTGGGCCACCCCCTTCAGCTCCTCCCAGGCGTAGATGATGTTGTATCCGTCCACCAGCAGGTACTCCGGGCCCTTGTCCCGGGTCTGGACGGTGTACTTTTTGTCGTCCAGGCTGGTGCGGGCGGGCTTGGGCTGGGGGCGGAAGCTGCTGCGCTCCACCTTGCCGTAGGTCCGCTCGTAGATGGCCAGCAGCTCCTTGTCCTGCTCCAGAGACAGGCCGGGGGTGGCGCGGCTGGGCCGGACAGGGGCGGCGGGGGCCTCCTCCGGCGCTTCCTCCAGGGACAGGCCGCTGCTGACGTGGGCCATCTCCTTCACCTGGTCCCACTTCACATTGTACCCCGCCCCGTGGGCGCAGAACACCGAGCCGGTGGGGTTGTCCACATCCCGCTCCGGGTCATAGCCGGCGGCGGCCACCGCCGCAGGCTGGTCGTGGCAGGGGTAGTAGCCCTTCAAGGTACAGCTCAACCGGCCCATACCCCTGGTGTAGGCGGCCACCTCCCGGCCGTAGTCCCGCAGCCCCGCCACCGGGGCGGAACCGGTGAGGAGGGTGAGCTCCCCCGCTGTCTCCGGCGGATCGCAGTCGCCCCCCATCCGCTGGAGGTCGCTCATGGCCCTCCCCACCTGGGGGGCGGGCACCTCCAGCCGGAAGGCATACCAGGGCTCCAGCAGTATACAGCTGGCCTCCATCAGCCCCTGGCGGATGGCCCGGTAGGTGGCCTGGCGGAAGTCGCCCCCCTCGGTGTGCTTCAGATGGGCCCGGCCCGCCAGCAAAGTGACCTTCACGTCGGTGAGTGGGGAGCCGGTAAGCACCCCCGGGTGGGCCCGCTCGGCCACATGGGTGAGGATGAGCCGCTGCCAGTTGCGGTCCAGCAGGTCCTCCGGGCAGGCGGAGGCCAGGGTGACGCCGCTGCCCCGCTCCCCGGGCTCCAGCAGCAGATGGACCTCGGCGTAGTGGCGCAGGGGCTCGTAGTGGCCCACCCCGATCACCGGGGCGGCAATGGTCTCCCGGTAGACGATGCCCCCCTGGCCGAAGGACACCTCCAGGTCGAACCGCTCCTTCACCAGCCGCTGCAAAATCTCCAGCTGGACCTCCCCCATGAGCTGGACGTGGATCTCCCCCAGACGGCTATTCCACACCAGGTGGAGCTGGGGGTCCTCCTCCTCCAGCTGGCGCAGCTTTTGCAGGGCGGTCACCGGGTCCTGGCCCTCCGGCAGGAGCACCTGATAGGTGAGCACCGGCTCCAGGGCGGGAGGCGTCCCCTCGGACTCAAAGCCCAGGCCCTGTCCGGCGGCGGCGGCGCTCAGGCCGGTGACCGCCACCACGCTCCCCGCCGGAGCCTCCTCCGTCAGGGTAAATTTCTGGCCGGAGTACACCCGCAGCTGGTCGGCCTTCTCCTTCCAGCCCGGGCCCTCCAGCAGGGTCTTGACCTTCAGGCTGCCCCCGGTGATCTTCATCCAGGCCAGCCGGTTGTTCTGGCCGTCCCGGGAGATTTTGAACACCCTGGCCCCGAACTCCGCCGGGTAGCTCTTCCGGGGGGCGTAGGTTTCCAGCCCCGCCAGCAGGTCCTCCACCCCCTCCATGCGGAGGGCGGAGCCGAACCAGCAGGGGAAGAGCTTCCGTCCGGCAATGAGGGAGGCGATGGCGGCATCTTCCACCGTCCCCGTCTCCAGGTAGCCCTCCAGCAGCCCTTCGTCGCACAGGGCGGCCTGCTCACAGAGGGCCTCCCGGTCCCCCATGTCCACGCAGCCCTCCCCCAGCTTGTCCTTCAGCTCCGCCAGCAGGGCGGCCCGATCCGCCCCCGCCAGATCCATCTTGTTCACAAACAGGAAGGTGGGCACCTGGTAGCGCTCCAGCAGCTTCCACAGGGTATGGGTGTGGCCCTGGACCCCGTCGGTGCCGCTGACCACCAGCACGGCGCAGTCCAGCACCGACAGGGTGCGCTCCATCTCGGCGGAGAAGTCCACATGGCCGGGGGTGTCCAGCAGGATGAGCTCCGCCGTGGGCAGGGAGAGCACCGCCTGCTTGGAAAAAATGGTGATCCCCCGCTCCTTCTCCATGGGGTCGGTGTCCAGGAAGGCGTCCCCGTGGTCCACCCGGCCCAGCTTTTTCAGCCGTCCCCCGGCATACAGCAGCCCCTCGCTGAGGGTGGTCTTGCCCGCGTCCACATGGGCCAGCAGACCGGCACAAATATACTTGACGGGTCTGTTTTCATTGGCCTGTGCGCCCATAACAACCCTTCCTCTCCTAAAGACATACTGTAAATCAGTATAGCACAAGAGCCGGGCAGCGTCGAGAGACAGATTTGGCCGAGGCGCTGGGCGCAAAAAATGGAGCCGCCGCGTGATATCGCGGCAGCTCCATTTGCTCAGCGGGGTTGGTAGGGGATCAGCAGCCACCCGCTCATGGGGGGCAGGGCCACCGGCCCCTGGGGCAGCTCTATGCCGGTCATCCAGTCCTTGGCGGGCCAGGGGATGTCGATGGACTCCGGGTCCTTGCCCACGTTGACGGCGGTGAGCACCGGCATCCCCTCCCCCTCCCGGAGGAAGGAGATCACCTTGCCCTCGGTGCGGCCCCAGACCAGCTTGCCCCGCCGGAGGGAGGGCAGCTCCTTCCGGGCCCTGCCCAGCTTGGTGTACCAGGAGCGGAGCAGTCCGTCGGCGATCTCCCACCGGTAGGTCCGCCGGTTGAAGGGGTCCTCAAACCCCTCCAGCCCGGCCTCGTCCCCGTAGTACACCGTGGGGGAGCCGGGGAAGGAAAAGAGCACCAGGGCCCCCAGCCGCAGCTTGGTGCGGCCCAGCAGATACTGCTCCGGGGTGAGGAAGTAGGAGGCCCGCCAGTCCTTGTCGTGGTCCTGGCCGTCCCCGCCGTAGCCCAGCAGGGTGATGATCCGGGGGGTGTCGTGGGTGCCCAGGAAGTTCATGGCGGAGTGGAAGGCGAAGGGAGGATAGTTCTCCCGCAGGCTCTCCATGGTGTCCTTGAACTGGGCGGCGTCCCCGCCCAGCAGGTAGCTGAGCAGGGCGTTGCGGAAGGGGTAGTTCATCAGCCCGTCGCAGTGTCCCCCCAGGATGTGCTTGCGGCGGACGCCGTAGGCGATCTTGGTGGAGCCGTCCTCCCACACCTCGCCGATGACCATGGCCTCCGGGTTGGTCTCCCGGACGGCCTCATGGATGCCGTGGACAAAGTCGTCGGGCAGCTCGTCGGCCACGTCCAGCCGCCAGGCGTCCGCCCCCGCCCGCAGCCACCGGCGGACAATGCTGTCCTCTCCGCCGAAGATATACTCCCGGTAGGAGGGCTCGGCCTCGTTGACGGCGGGCAGGGAGTAGATCCCCCACCAGGAGTCGTATTTGTCCGGCCAGTGAGAGAAGTGGTACCACTTGTAGTAGGGGCTTTCCCGGGACTGGCTGGCTCCCGGCTCGGGGTAGAAGCCGTCCCCGTTGAAGTAGCGGCTCACATAGCCCTGGTGGTTGAACACCCCGTCCAGCATGATGCGGATGCCCAGCTTGTGGGCCGCCTGGCACAGGGCCCGAAAATCCTCCTCGGTACCCAGCATGGGGTCGATCTTCTCATAGTCCCCGGTGCCGTAGCGGTGGTTCTCCGGCCCCTCGAAGATGGGGCAGAAGTAAATGGTCTCCACCCCCAGCTCCTGGAGGTAGGGCAGCTTCTCCATAACCCCCCGCAGGTCGCCGCCGAAGAAGTCCCGGTTGCGCACCTCCCCGTTGGCGTCGGGCCGGTACTCCGGCTCCTCCCGCCAGCTGGTGTGGACGGTGCGCCCCCCCACCATGCCGGTGGGGTCGGGCACCCGGGTCCGGCGGAACCGGTCGGGGAAAATCTGATAGGTGACCCCCTCCCCCAGCCAGGTGGGCACCTTGTCGGTGCCGTCGTACACCGTGAGCTGGTAGGGGCCCAGCTCCTCCCGCCGGCCGTCCAGGCCGTCCAGGCGGAAGGAATACCACACCAGGCCCACATGATGGCCGGTGTCCAGGGTGACCCGGAGCACGTCCCGGTCTCCGTCGATGCCGTCCCAGGTCAGGGGGATCTCCTCCCGCCGTTCCCGGTTGCTCTCAAAGTAGGCGATGAGCACCCCGCCGGAAAAGCCGCCGGTGCGGGGCGGCCGGAGGGCAAGGGACACCTTGGTGCCCGAGGGCACCGCGCCGTAGGGGTCCTTATAGCGGAGGTCCCTGCTGTCAAAGGTTTTAGGGTCCAGCAAACCAAAAAACTCCCTTCTTAGGGAATCAGCGTATTTTCGGTCCCCACCGATTCCGTGGTATTTTCGGTACCAAAATAAAAGTTGACGATCTGACCGGCCGCCTTGGCCAGGTTGCCGCCGGAGGCGCCCCCCTCCACCACCATGGAAATGACAATCTCCGGGTCGTCATAGGGGGCGAAGAGCACAAACACGGCGTCGGCGTTCTGGTCGGAGGCCACCTGGGCGGAGCCCGTCTTGGCCCCCACCTCCACCGCCAGGTCATGGAGGTGGCTGTACACCGTGCTCTTCTCGTCGTTGGCCACCTCCCACATGCCCTTCTTTACCGCCTCCACATTGGCGGGGTCCAGGTCCAGCTGATCCAGCAGCTCCGGCTCATACTCGTAGAGGGTCTCGGAGTAGTCGCTGGACTTGACGCTTTTCAGCAGATGGGTGGCGTAGTGATTGCCGCCGTTCACCAGGGTGGCGATATAGTTGGACAGCTGCACCATGGTGACGTTGGTGTTGTCCTGGCCGATGGCGGCGGAGAGCAGGTTGCCGCCGTACCACTCCAGGCCCAGCTTTTCGCTGGTCTCGGGGCCGGCCACATAGCCCTTGACCTCCCCCAGCTCCAGGCCGGTGGTCTGGCCCAGGCCGAACATGGAGGCATACTCCCCGATCTTGTCGATGCCCAGCCGGTGGCCCATGGTGTAGAAGTAGATGTTGCAGGAGTCCCGCAGGGCGTCGGCCAGGTTCTCCTGGCCGTGGGTGCCGCCGTACTGGCGGTAAATCCAGCACTGGGGGTGATAGTCCCCGTAGGGGTAGTGCTCCTCCTCGGGGAGCTGGAGGTAGCCGGTGTCCCTGATCTGCTCCTCGGGGGTGGTGAGGCCCTCCTCCAGGGCGGCGATGGCCACCAGGGGCTTGAAGGTGGAGCCGGGGGAGTAGTACTCCTGGGTGGCCCGGTTTACGAAGGGTTTCAGCGGGTCGTTGGCCACCTGGTTGTACAGGTCGTTATCGCTGTAGATCTGGGTCAGGTCGTAGGTGGGATAGGAGGCCATGGCCAGGATGCCCCCGTCGTTGACGCTCTGGACCACCACGGCGCCCTTCTCCTTGGTGTTGGCCAGCTCGGCGATGGTGTCGGCCAGCACCTCCTCCACCTTTTCCTGGAGGCGCAGGTCCAGGGTGAGCATCACGTGGTTGCCCGGCTCAGGCACCTGGGGCTCCCCGGTCTCGCTGTCGGGGTACCAGGTCTCGCTGACCACCTTGCCGGTGGTGGACATCTCCTGGAGAAGCACCCCCGACTTGCCCCGGAGGTACTGCTCAAAGGCGGCCTCCACCCCGTCGATGCCCACGGTGTCGTTCTGGTTGTAGCCCAGCTCCTTGTACTTCTCCCAGTTCTCCGAAAAGATCTTGCCCACATGGCCCAGCAGGTGGGCGGCGCTGGTGGTCTCGTACTGCCGGACGGTGGTGGCGCTGACGGTCACCCCGGGCAGGGCCCGCTCCTTGATGGCCGAGATGGCGTCGATTTCCACGTCGGTGGCAAACACATAGCTGTTGCGGTTGATATCCTTGGAGCGGAGGTTGAGCTCGTACAGGATGCCGATCACCGCCCGGGCGTCGGTATCCGACCAGCTCTCGTCGATGACAAAGTACTCCCGCAGGGCGGCCATCACCTCGGCGGCGGTGGGGGCCTTGGGCAGGTCCTCCAGAGTGGCCGCCCCGTCCAGGGTCTCCTGGGTGTACCGGTTGGGCAGAATTTTGGACAGGGACAGCTTGTTCAGCAGGCTGCCCAGGTAGCTGAACTTGGGCTGGCCCTCGCTGTTGGCGTACACCAGGGCGGTGTCGCTGGTGTAGGCGAAGGGGACCCCCTTGGAGATGGGCAGGGTGTCCGTCCAGGACAGGCCGCAGTCCCGGCAGATGTTCACCAGCTCCAGCAGGGTGGCGTTGCGCTCAGGCTCCTGCCCCATGGGGGTGGTATTGAGGGTGATCTGATAGGTGGCCCGGTTGCTCACCAGGGAGCGGCCGTACCGGTCCAGAATCCCCCCTCGGGAGGCGTCCACCGTCACCAGGCTGGAGATCTTCACCGTGGCCGCCGCCCGGTATTCGTCGGTGTTGACCACCTGCAAATTGTACAGCACCGAGCCGAAGCCGGCCAACAGCACCGCCAGCAGGACGATGATGGTCAGGGTGCGGATATGAAATTGCTTGCCTTCCAAAAATGGGCTCCTCCTTCCGGGAACGACGGCCCCCCAGGGGCCGGGACCACAGACCGGGCCTTACAGCACGGTCTTTTTGGGGACCCGGCGGAACACCCACAGGAAGAGGGCGTACACCGGGAACACGAATACCATGGACCAGGCGATCTCCCGCCCGGCCAGGGACAGCATGGCGGTAAGGCCGCCTGTCCCGGCCAGCAGCCGGGACAGGATGCGCACGGCGTCGATGCACACCAGGGCCAGCAGGGAGCACAGCAGGCAGCCCACCAGATCCTGGCGCACCACATACTGGGCCAGCACCCCCGCCCCCACGCCCAACAGGCACAGGCCCACGGTCATGGCCCCGTCGGGGTTGAAGTACACCGCGTCGCACAGGATTCCCACCCCCAGCCCAAAGCCGGCCCCCGCCACCGCCCCCTCCAGCACGGCCACCGCCATGGCGGCCAGGGGGAGGAGCATGGGGGCCACCCCGAAGAGGGGATAGCGGTTGAGGAGATAGACCTCGCAAAACCACACCGGCAGCAGGGCCAGGGCATATACCCCCCACTTGATGAAGAAATCCTGTCTGGTCAACGGGCCAAACGCCTCCTTGGCAGCGGGGCTGCCAGCCCCGGTTTTGACGGGACCGGTCTGTCCGGCCCCTACTCCACGATATCAAAATCCTTGATGACAAAGACCTGCTTCAAGCTGGACAGGTCGGTCTCCGGCACGATAACCGCATAGTCCGTCATGCCGGACACGTCGGTGCGCACCTCTTCCACATGGCCGGCCACAATGCCGGAGGGGTACACGCCCCCCAGGCCGGAGGTGGAGACCAGGTCGCCAGAGATGAGCTGGGTGTTCTCGGGCAGGAAGGTGAGCTTCAGCTTGCCCTCCCCCATGAGGGCCAGCTCCCCCTCCAGAATGGCCGAGCCGCCGGTGCGGACAAGCTGCCCGCCCATCTGGGTGCCGGCGTCGATGAGGGTGCGGACGGTGCACCAGTTCTCCCCCACCTCGGCCACCACGCCCACCAGGTTCCAGTATTCGTCCACCACACAGTCGTCCACGGCGATGCCCTGGCCGGAGCCCTTGCTGAGGGTGAGGGTGGACTCCCAGTTGGAGGTGGACCGGGCGGTGACCATGGCGGCCTCCTTGTCAAAGGAGCGGTTCTTGGGGGTGAGCTCCAGCAGGTTGTACAGCCGCTCGTTCTCCTGGATGGCCTCCTCGTACTCCCGCTCCTTGGCCTCCAGCTCGGCCACCCGCCGTTTCAGCTCCTGGTTCTCCTCCTTGATCTGCTCCAGCTCAAAGGCGTCGGTGTATTTCTCCTCCACCCAGCCGGTGACCGCGTTGATGCCGTTGCGCACCGGGGTGGTGATGACCCCGATGACGTTGGCAAAGGGGTTGGCCACGCCGCCCAGCAGCATGGACACCACCGCCGTCACCAGGGCCAGCAGTATGGCCGCGATCAATATGAGCAATCCGTTGCGCCGGAAAAAGTCTTTCACGCCTGTGCCCAGCCTTTCCCTTTACTTGCCCGCCGCCAGGGCCATGCAGTGGACCCCCAGCTCCCCCAGGATCTCTCCCAGGCGGCACACCGGCAGGCCCATCACATTGTAATAGTCCCCCTGGATGCGCTCCACAAAGAGGGCCCCATAGCCCTGGATGCCGTAGGCTCCCGCCTTGTCCATGGGCTCGCCGGTCTGGATATACCAGTCGATCTCCTCCCCGGACAGGGTGCGGAAGGTGACGGTGGTCTCTTCGGTGAGGGAGAAGCACCGCTCCCCCTGCAATACCGTCAGGCCGGTGTACACCTGGTGGCGGCAGCCGGACAGCATGGACAGCATCCGGAAGGCCTCCCCCTCGTGGGCGGGCTTGCCCAGCACCGACCCCTCCAGGGCCACCACCGTGTCGGCGGCGATGATGACGGCCTCCTCATAGCCCTTCGCCTGGACGGCCCTGGCCTTTTCCTCCGCGATCCTGCCCACCAGCTCCGCCGGGGACAGGCTGCGCTCCATATGCTCGTCGATGTCAGGGGTGACGATCTTGAAGGACCGCAGCCCCATCTGCTCCAGCAGCGCCCGCCGTCGGGGGCTTTTGGAGGCCAAAATGAGTTCCATGATTGATGTCGTTCCTTTCCTGTTGACCTTCCCCCCTCAGGGAGGAAGGTGGCTGGCCGAAGGCCAGAGGGATGAGAGGGCGTCCCATGCCCCCGGCCCTAT
>CASEOA010000102.1 GCA_949289455.1 uncultured Eubacteriales bacterium | reverse complement strand
TCTGAATGTCCTCCCTTTGCTATTGTTTGTGCAGTTGGCAGACCGCACTTCTATTATAGCAAAGGGAGTTTTTTTATCATTTTCATCGCCATAGGCTTTTTTGAACCACTCGCCTAGCGAGTGGTTTTCTTTATACAAAAAAGGCCGCGCCCGGACGGCGCGGCCCTCTGCGGGGGAAAACAGGGACGGGTGATCTCCCCTGGCACAAAACCGGCCTGCCGGATACGCAGGGAAGCCGGACGTCCCTGAAAACAACCGAAACCCCACCGCCGGTCCGGCAGCTTGCCGGACCGGCGGTTTTCCTCTGTCACAGTCAGCGCGCACCGGGCGGCCAGTCCTCCGACTCCGGCGGCAAGTCGCTGTAGTAGCTGGCCACGTTTTTCCCGTTCTTCTTGCTGCGGTAGAGAGCCACGTCCGCCTGGCGGATGGCGTTCTGATAGGAGAAATCCTCACTGGAGGCAATGGTGATGCCGATGCTACAGGTGAGGGAGAAATGCTCGCTCTGGTGCAGGGACTCAAAGAAAGCGCAGATGCGCCGGTCCAGCGTGGCTCTGGGCAGCGCGCCGGCCAGAAACACCAGGAATTCGTCGCCGCCCATGCGCCCCACGATGTCCTGACTGCGGAAGGTGGACTGGAGCAGCGTGGTGACAAAGCGCAGGGCCTCATCTCCCTCCTGGTGACCGAAGTGGTCGTTTATAGTCTTGAAGTTGTCGATGTCCAGCAGCAGCAGCACGCCCTCCCGGCGGCCGTCGGCGCTCTGCATATACTGCTCCACCTCTGACTGGAAGGCACTGCGGTTGTATACCCGGGTCAGGGGATCCCGGCGGGCGGCCTCCCGCTGGGCCAGCTCCCGGTGCTTCTGCCGGTCGATGTCTTTCAGGTAGAGCAGCGCATAAATGGCGGAGCTGAACTGATCCTGGAAGGTATGGGCCACCAGCTCCACCCAGCGCCACTGTCCGTCCATCTGCCGCTGGTATTGATGGCGCCAGGTCCCCTGGGCAGTGGAAAGCAAACCCTTCCAGTCGTTTTGGCTGATCTGGGAAAGGGTGTGGCCCTCGGAGCGAACGCTGGAGCAGACCTTGTCCAACATGAACTGGAGGATGCTCTCCTTCCGGTTCTGCCGGCCGGTATAATCGGTCTCATAGCCGCTCCAGAGGCCGCCGGCGGCGGTGATCTCCTGGCTCTCCAGATCCACCTCCGCGTAGGCGATGGCCTCGGAGAGGCTGGCGCGGTAAAAGTCCCGCAGTCGCATGTTCTCCAGCTCCAGCCGCCGCTCCTGGTCGGCGGCGTCCAGCAGCACCAGGATGGTGTCCCGGTCCTGGACGTCAGTGCCCAGGCGGCGGGTGCGCAGCTTGAACCACTCATAGTTCCCGGATTTGGCCCGCAGGAGGAATTCCTCCCCTTCCACCTGGGGGGCGCTGTGGACATTCTGGAAAATAGAACGGAAACGCTGGGCAAACCGGGGATGAACCATCCCCGCGTCCAGCCAGCACTGGGGGAAGTTGTCCACATGCCCATCCACGCCGTCCAGCAGGGCCCGCTTGGTGTGGAAATAGATGGTGCCCTTACGCTCGTTGAACTCCAGCACCTCGCCGGTGAGGGTGTCCGGCAGGAACTGGGGCCGCTCCACGTCGGAGATAATGCGGTGGTAGCCCTCCAGGCAGATCTTGCCGCCGGAGTCCTCCCCCCGGATACCGGTGCACCGGACCATTACCTCTCCCAGGACGGGGTGCTCCCAGGGATACTCCAGCTGTACCACGTTGCGGGAGCGGACCATGCTCTCGATGGCCAGGTTCACATACTGGTAGTAGCCGTCGTTGATGCGGCTGTACCAGTGTTGGTAGCACGCCTGGGGGGAGCACTCCTGCTCCAGGCCCAGCACATGGCGCATGGTCTCGTCGGCAAACATCTCCGGCGGCGCGCCGTCCTCCGGCGCAAGGCGTATGAACCACAGACCCAGGTCGGTGGCCTTGAGCACATCCCGGTAGTGCAGGTTCAGCAGCTCCCCCAGCCGCTCCTGCGTCTCCTCGTGGTGGAAGCGGTAGGTCAGGAAGAACACCAGCATCCGGATCAGTGCATCGTCCCCCATACAGTGGCGGGGATTATCCACCCCCAGGAAGCTCACCAGGCGGCCCTTGCGATGCACCGGGACGGCCACCAGACGGCGGATGCCCTGCCGGGAGAGGACCCGGTACTCGTCGGGGCTGCTCGCCCGCAGCTCCTCCAGGTCGGGGATGACCACGGATTCGTCCCGGTCGAAATGGTCCAGCCACCTCCGGACCAGATCCCGGGGCAGGCCCTGCAGGGTATCCCGCTGGGGCTCGATGCCCGCTTGGCACCACTCGTAGGTGTTGTTCCAGGCGGCCTCTCCACGGGGATCCGGCTCGAAGAAGTAAGCCCGATCCGCCTGATAAAAGGTTCCCACCAGCTCCAGCATCCGCTGGGTGGCCCGGTCGATATCCTGCTCCTCCGCCAGCACCTTGGCGCAGGCCAGGGCGTTCTGGGCAAAGTCCAGCTTCTCCCGGGTGTGCTGGCTGACGATCTCATGCTCCGATACGTCCACCGCCACCTCCATCCGGGCCCATTTGCCCCGCCAGAGCACCAGCTTGTCCTTGAGGAGGAAGTGCCGGTTCAACAGCTTGTTGTCCCGCTCCCAGATGTAGAACGAGTCCTTTTTCAGATAACAGTTGGTGCAGAAGTCGCAGGGGTCCGTGCGGCCCTGGAGGACCTTGTAGCATTTCTGGCCCTGGTAGTCGTACACCCCGGTGAGGTGGCGGCCGGCGGAGTTGAGGTAGTAGATCTCATGGGTGACCGGATCGCTGATGTAGACGATGTCGTCCAGCGCCTCCACAATGGACTCCAGGGTCTCCGGGGTGGGACGCATCTCGTCGGGCAGCCGGTCCAGACTCCACCGGTCCGCGTGCGCCAGCAGGCCCAGCGGCAGGGCGCTGCCCGCCTTCGCCCACCGGGCGCACAGGTCCTCAAAATCCGCCGGGGGACGGGGGGGCGAAAACAGGAAGCCCTGGAGCAGGTCCGGGTGCAGGCTTTCCAGGGCCGCCAACTCCTCCGGGTTCTCCACGCCCTCGCAGCACACCCGGATCTGGGAGGAGCGGGCCAGTTCCACCATGTTGCTCAGCAGGCGGTAATTATAGGCGCTGTGCTGGATGCCGCTGACAAAGCACCGGTCGATCTTGATCTCATTGATCTCCAGGCTTTTCAGGTAGCCCAGGCTGGAATAACCGGTACCGAAGTCGTCCACGGAGATTTCGATGCCCGCCTTTTTCCACTGGTAAAAGACCCGGTTGAACCGGGGATAGTCCTGCAGCTGCATGCTCTCCGTGACCTCCAGGGTCAGCGCGTCGCCGGGCAGGCCGCTGCGCTCCAGGGCGGAGAGCACCTGCTGGGCCGCACACTGCTGGGACAGCTGCACATAGGAGATGTTCACGCTGATGCGGAACTCGGGGCACAGGGCCCGCCAGGTCCGGCACTGGGCCAGGGCGGTCTCCAGCACCCACAGCCCCACCTGGCAGATCAGGCCGGTCTGCTCCAGGATAGGGATGAACTCCGCCGGTGAAATGGGGCCCCGGGTAGGCGAGGTATAGCGCAGCAGGGTCTCCGCGCCGAAGAGACGGTAGCTGCCGGAGCGGATCTGGGGCTGATACTGTAGGGAAAAGCCGGTAAATCCGTTCTGAATATCCCGGGCCAGCTCCTCCTGCAATTCGATGGAGACCAGCTTTTCTTCATAGTCCTTCTGGGAAAAAAAGCCAAAGTATCCTTGCCGCTGCGCTTGGCCTTGTCCAGGGCCTCCTCGGCGTACTCGTAGAGAAGGGAGCTGTCGTCAATATGGTGGCCGTGATAGGCCACAGCTCCGGCGGACAGGGTGCAGCACTGGTGCAGCCGCTCCCGGAGCTGGTCGTAGAGCAACTGGACGTCCGCCTGGGCGGCGCAGGGCACATTGACGGCAAAACAGTCGCCGTTGAGACGGTAGATCTTCAAGCTGGAGGCGGACAGCTCCTCCAGGATATCCGCCACCTGCCGCAGCACCTGGTTGCCATACTCCCGGCCATGGCGGATGTTGATGTTGCGCAGGTTGTCTACCCCCAGCAGCAGCAGGAAGCTGGGGCTGCCGGACTGGAGGATGGCGCGCATATCCTCGGTGAGCTTGGCGCTGTTAAATGCGCCGGTGAGGGGGTCCACCTTCCGCTCCAGGGCGGTGTCTGACACCCGCCCCACCATGACGGTGGGGACACCGTTCTCATCGAACTTGCACCGGCCCCGGCAGCTGACCCACACCCGGCTGCCGCTGCGGTCCACCACGCGGTATTCCATGTTGTGCTCGGTCTGCTTGCCCAGGCGGAGCCGTTCCAGATCCTCCCGCAGGGCGGGCAGATCCTTTTCATAGACCAGGCCGCACCAGTCCTCCACCGTACAGTACTCCCTGCCATCCTCCAGAATGGCATAGCGACGGCTGATATTGCCGCTGAAATACAGCCTTCCCTTCCGATAATCGCATAAGAACAGATAATCGTCGGTACTCTCACCGATAAAGCGCAGCACGTCCAGCTGGGCATTCCATCTCGCGCTTTCATCCATTCCAGGACACATGCCCTCTGCCCTCCTCCCCGCCGAAGCAGGCTAAACCCGCGTGGCCGGCTCCGGATTGGAGACGTGCCGGGCGCAGTGCTTCTACCCGGCGGATCGCGCGGCAAAGGCAGCCGTTGGCGCGGCCGCTTTTGGTTTCAGTATACTGTTTCTCACGTTTTCTGACAAGCGTAATTACAAAATTGACATGGGAATTCAGGAAAATCGTCAAACGATAAGGGGCTGCCGCGCTTACGCCGCAGCAGCCCCTCAGGCCTTTGATTCAGTTCGCTAGGATCTGGCCCGCTCTTTCAGCCGGGCAAGCACATGCTTCTGTGCGGGCAGCCGTTCTCGTCGTGGGTACGCCTCCCGATAGGTCTGGTACAGAGCCTCCGCATCCTCCGGTGTAAGTTTGTCCAGGTGGGGCACCGTCAGGCTGTGGGCGGCGGCCAGCATCCAGTAGACCGTTTTGTCCTCCCGGCGGGCCAGGGGCGCCTCATAGACATATTCCAGACCCTGCCGCAGCTCCTCCGAAGCGCCCGTCTCCGCCAGGGCCGCCAGCGCCTGGGTCAGCTCCCGGACAAAGACATCCTGGCAGGGATCAGAGGCCGGCCCCCCGGGCAGGCCAAACAGGCCGTCGCCGGGCTTGCGGTTCTGCTCCAGCTCCTCCATCCGCTCCAGATAGACCTGGTACGTCGCCTGAATCCGTTCAACCGCGTGGGACATCAGCCGAAGGGGTTTTCGGTGGGATAGGGCAGGCTCTTGGGCTGGTTGTAGGCCACGTCCTGAACCCCCAGGAACTTCATGACCTCAAACAGGGCCTTGCCGTAGTGGCCGAAGGCTACCGCACCGTGGTGGGGATACCGCTTCTCCACCAGCACATGGCGGTAGAACCGGCCCATCTCCGGAATGGCAAAGATGCCGATACCGCCGAAGGAACGGGTCTTGACGGGCAGCACCTCGCCCTGGGCGATGTAGGACCGCAGCACCCCCTCGCTGTCGCACTGGAGGCGGTAGAAGGTGATGGGGCTGGCGGCAATATCACCTTCCAGAGTACCCCGGGTGAAGTCAGGCTCAGATCCCTGGGGCTCCAGCAGCCGGTGCTGGATGAGCTGGTACTTCACCGCCCGGTCGGCGCACAGCTTGCAGGCGGGGGTGTTGCCGCAGTGGAAGCCCATAAAGGTGTCGGTGAGCTGGTAGGGGAACTTGCCCTGGATGTCCTGGGCGTACAGGTCGGCGGGCACCGAGTTGTTGATGTCCAGCAGGGTGACGGTGTCGCCGGACACGCACATGCCGATGTACTCGCTCAATGCGCCGTAGATGTCCACCTCGCAGGACACGGGGATGCCCCGGCTCACCAGCCGGGAATTGACATAGCAGGGCTCAAAGCCGAAGGCCTCGGGGAAGGCGGGCCAGCACTTGTCGGCAAAGGCCACATACTTCCGGGACCCCTTGTGCTGCTCCGCCCAGTCCAGCAGGGTGAGCTCCAGCTGGGCCATCCGGGCGCTCAGGTCGGGATAATAGCACCCCTCCCCCATCTCCTTGGCCATGTCGGCACACACCTCGGGGATGCGGGGGTCGTTTTCGTGGGCCTTGTAGGCCACCAGCAGATCCAGCTCGGAGTTCTCCTCGATCTCCACCCCGATCTCGTACAGCCCCTTGATGGGGGCGTTGCAGGCAAAGAAGTCCTGGGGCCGGGGGCCGAAGGTGATAATCTTCAGATTGGACAGGCCGATGAGAGCCCGGGCGATGGGCTGGAAATCGGCGATCATCTGGGCGATGTCCTGGGCGGTGCCCACGGGATACTGGGGGATGTATGCCTTCAGATGGCGCATACCTAGGTTGTAGGAGCAGTTGAGCATACCGCAGTAGGCGTCGCCGCGGCCGTTGATGAGATCGCCGTCTCCCTCGGCGGCGGCGGCGTACATGACCGGGCCGTCAAAGTGCTTGGCGATAAGGGTTTCGGGGGTCTCTGGGCCGAAGTTGCCCAGGAACACCACCAGGGCGTTGCAGCCGGCGGCCTTCACGTCCTCCACCGCCTTCAGCATGTCCAGCTCGTTCTCCACGGTGGTCTTGCACTCGTAGAGCTCCAGGCCCTTCTCCCGGCAGGCGGCCACGATGGCCTCCCGGCGGCGCTCCGACAGGGAGATGATGAAGCAGTCCCGGGATACGGCGATAATGCCCAATTTGACCTGAGGAATGTTGGTAAGCATGGTAATCCGACCTTTCTTTTCAATTTACGCCGTTACAGATCGGCGGCAATATCCACATTTACGCCGTCCAGCCCCACAGGGGCGCCCTGGGCGGCCTCGGCGCTGTCGGGATGGGCCAGCAGCCACTTGTTGCAGGCCCAGAGGGTCTCGTCCTCCTGGTTGAGGGGCGTGATGGCGGGCTTGGGACCGTTGGTGCCACGGGGCAGCACGATGACCACCTGGAACCCGTCGCCGGGGGCGGCAGAGCAGGGGGCGTAGTGCAGCGTGGTGGCGTAGACCTCCACCACCGCTCCCGCAGGGGCGCGGAAGGCCCGCACTTTGGCGGTATCCAGTCTGCCATCCGCCATATCGTCCGCCCGGGCCACCAGCAGAATATAATCCTGGGCGCCGATGTTCAGCTCGCTGTCCCGGTGGTACTCCAGGCAGTTGAGTTTTGTGTTGTGTCCGTTGCACCAGCCCAACTGGATGGGCATTCCGCCATAGGCGTTGGCGGAAAACAGCGCCGCAATGGGCAGGGCCTCCAGTTCCGGCTGGGCGGGCACATAGTCCACACCTGCGGGAACCGGCGTGACCGCCCGCAGGGTCTCGGTCAGCCGGGCGGTATCGTAGCCGGGCAGCACCTTGCCGTAAGGGGCGAATTCTGGATCAAATACCGAACGAATTTGCATGACATATCACCTCAAGGCGGGGCGGCACCCCGCAAGTTGATATAGGCTCCATTCAGCCGTCCTGCTGCTGGGCAGAGGCTTCTTCCTTCTTTTTGGCCCGGAAATAGCTCATGACCGCGTAATCACAGAACCCCAGCCCCCCCAGGCCCAAAACCACTCCGGCGCCGTAAGCCACCAGGTCGCTCATATCGGTGCCGCCGGCCATCTGGGCCGTGATCAGTTTATAGGCCAGGTAGAGCAGATACAGCCCCACCACGATCCGCAGAAGCATCCGTCCCTGTTGGTTCATGCTGCCACTTCCTTTCTCTGTCACAGCAGCTGGGGAAACACCGGCTTGAGGGCCGGGTAGATGGCCTTGAACTGCTGATATCTGGCCTCGTACCGGGCGGCGATCTCCGGGTCAGGCTCCGTGGTGGAGGCCACCCGCACCAGCGTCTTGCACACGTCCTCCACCGAGGGGTAGGCCCCGCAGGCCACCATGGCCAGCATGGCGCCCCCCATCCCCGGCCCCTGCTCGGAGGCGGGGGTGTCCAGGGGGATATTCAGCACGTTGGCCATGATCTTCTTCCACAGGGGGCTCTTGGCTCCGCCGCCGCAGATCATGCTGCGGGTGATGGGGATGCCCAGGGATTTTGCCACCTCGAAGCTGTCCCGGATGGCGAAGGCCACCCCCTCCAGCACCGCCTGGGTCAGGTCGGCCCGGCTGGTGTCCATGGTCATGCCCACCAGGGTGCCCCGGGCGTTGGTGTCGTTGATGGGTGACCGCTCCCCCATGAGGTAGGGCAGGAAAAACACGTGGTTGCAGCCCAGCTTGTGGTCTGAAATGGGGGCCTGCTCCCCGGCATAGTCCCCGGTGCCCAGAATGTCGTCCATCCACCACTTGTTGCAGCTGGCGGCGGACAGCATGCAGCCCATCAGGTGGTAGTGACCATCGGCGTGGGCAAAGGCGTGGAGGGCGTTGTGGGGGTCCACCCCGAAGGAACCGCTGGAGATAAACAGAGTTCCAGAGGTGCCCAGGGAGATGTTGCAGGCCCCGTCCCCCACGGTACCGGTACCCACGGCGGCGGCGGCGTTGTCCCCCGCTCCGGCACACACCACCACCGACTCCGGCAGGCCCAGCCCGCTTGCCGCCTCCGGCAGCAGGGTCCCCACCGGTTCATAGCTCTCGTAGAGCCGGGGCAGCTGGGCCTCGGTGATATGGCACAGCTCCAGCATCTCGGGGCTCCAGCGTTTGTGCTCCACATCCAGCAGCAGCATGCCGCTGGCGTCGGAGTAGTCGGTGCAGTGGACTCCGGTGAGGACATAGTTGATGTAGTCCTTGGGCAGCATGATCTTATGGATGCGAGCAAAGAGCTCCGGCTCGTGCTCATACATCCACAGCAGCTTGGGGGCGGTAAAGCCGGCAAAGGCGATATTGGCGGTGCGGGCGGACAGCTTGTCCCGGCCCACGGTCTCGTTCAGATAATCCACCTCTCGGGCGGTGCGGCCGTCGTTCCACAAAATGGCGGGGCGGATCACCCGATCCTGGTCGTCCAGCACCACCAGGCCGTGCATCTGCCCGCCGGCGCCGATACCCGCCACCTGGCTGGCGTCAAAGCCCTTCAGCAGGGCGGGAATACCCTCCCACACGGCGGCCTTCCAGTCCTCCGGGTTCTGCTGGCTCCAGCCGGGCTGGGG
>CASEOA010000101.1 GCA_949289455.1 uncultured Eubacteriales bacterium | reverse complement strand
TCGCCCTGGACGTTCCCCTGGTGCTCATCCCTGTGGGGATCATCTACATTGCGGAGACTCTGTCGGATATTATACAGGTGGGATACTTCAAGCTGACCCACGGCAAGCGGATCTTCCGCATGGCCCCGCTCCACCACCACCTGGAGATGGGGGGCTGGAGTGAGGTCAAGCTCTTTACGGTGTTCACCGGGATTACCCTGGTGATGTGTGCCCTGTCGTTCTGGGGGGTCATGTACCGCTGACCCCGCCCTGTTAAGGAGGTGGCAAGACCATGGTTAAGCAGCGCAGACGGGACCTGACGGTGATGCAGCAGCTGGCCCGGGGCCCCATCGACATCCCCTACCTGATGCTGGTGGTCATCCTGACGGTCATCGGCGTCATCATGGTGTTCTCCGCCTCCTATCCCACCGCCATGGACGAGGGGCTGAGTCCCACCAACTACTTCATCAAGCAGGCCACCTTTGGCGCCGTTGGTCTGGCGGCCATGTTTGTGATTGCGAAGATCAACTACCAGCGGTTCCGGGTGTTGTCGGTCTTTGTGCTGGGGATCTCCATTATCCTGCTGGTGCTGGTGCTCCCCTTCGGCTACGGCAAGAGCACCGTGGGCGCCCAGCGGTGGATCAGCCTGCCTGTCATCGGCGGCTTCCAGCCCTCGGAGATCGCCAAGGTGGGCGTCATCATGTACTTTGCCGCCCGATTGTCCAAGCGGAACACCGAAAAGCACCGGCGGCTGCCCAGCCGCCACCCCCTCAGCGGAATCTACGGCTGGCTGGACGCCAAGGGCGTGCTGGAGCCCATGCCCTATTTCTTCATCCTGGGCCTGGTGGCGGTGCTCATGCTGATGGAGCCCCACATGTCGGGTACCATTCTGGTGCTGGTGGGCGGGGCCTCGGTGCTCTTTGCCGCCGGTATCCGCCTATATTGGTTTGTGGGCGGCGGGGCGGCGGTGGCCGCCGGGCTGTTCTTCATCATGACCCAGACCAGCTACATGGCCACCCGTCTGACCATCTGGAAGGACCCCTGGAACGACGGGGAAAACGGCCTGGGCAAGGGGTTTCAACTCATCCAGTCCCTGTACGCCATCGGCTCCGGGGGCCTGCTGGGGGTGGGTCTGGGCAAGAGCCGTCAGAAGTTCTTGTACCTGCCCGAGTCGGAAAACGACTATATCTTTGCCATTGTCTGTGAGGAACTGGGTTTCGTGGGGGCGACTATTGTCATTGTGCTGTTCATTCTGCTGGTGCTCCGGGGCTACTGGATCGCCGTCCACGCCCGGGACCGGTTCGGCGCTCTGCTGGTGGTGGGCATCACCACCCTGACGGCGGTGCAGGTGTTTCTGAACATCGCCGTGGTTACCAACCTGATCCCCTCAACCGGTATCTCTCTGCCCTTCTTCAGCTACGGAGGCACCGCCCTGATGATCCAGCTGGCGGAGATGGGGATGGTGCTTTCTGTGTCACGGCAGATCCCGGCGCCCAAACAGGAATGACCCAAGACCCTGTCAGAGGGGAGGGGCGACCTGCGGTCGCCCGCGGGCGGTTACGGACCGCCCCTACAATGCGAGGAGGAGAAACGCAATGAAAATCCTCTTTACCTGCGGCGGCACGGCGGGCCATGTGAACCCGGCCGTGGCCCTGGCCCAGATGTTTCAGGCCCGGAATCCGGGGTGTGAGGTGCTCTTTGTGGGGGCCGACCGGGGGATGGAGACCAAGCTGGTGCCCAAGGAGGGCTACCCCATCCGGACGGTGACCATCACCAATTTCCAACGGTCTCTCACCCCTGCGGCGGTGGGCCACAACCTGAAAACCCTGCTGAACATGAACAAGTCCAAAAAGCAGGCCAACGCCATTTTGGATGAGTTCCAGCCCGACCTGGTGGTGGGCACCGGCGGCTACGCCTCTTATCCGGTGGTCCGCGCGGCGGCGGCCCGGGGCATCCCCACCGCCGTCCACGAGTCCAACGCCGTCCCCGGCCTTACCACCAAGACCCTGTCCAAGGTGGTGGACGTGGTGATGGTGGGCTTTGAGGAGAGCCGCAACCATTACGACGACCCCTCCAAGGTGGTGGTCACCGGCACCCCGGTGCGGGAGGACTTTTTCCGGTATACCCGGAAGGAGGCCCGGGCCAAGCTGGGCCTTACCGACGACAAGCCCCTGGTGGTGTCGGTGTGGGGCAGCCTGGGGGCCAGCGTCATGAACCAGCAGATTGCCCGGTGCGTCACTCTGGAGTGTGCCGAGGGCAACCCCTTCCACCACATCCACGGGGCGGGGCGCAATTATAAGGAGGTCCTGGATCTCCTGGAGAAGGTGGGGGTGGACTTGAAGGCCCATCCCCAGGTGGATGTGCGGCAGTACATCTACGACATGCCTCTGGTGATGGCCGCGGCCGACCTGGTGCTATGCCGGGCGGGGGCCTCCACCATTGCGGAGGTGACCGCCATCGCCCGTCCGGCGGTGCTGGTGCCCTCCCCCAACGTGGTGGCCGACCACCAGACCAAGAACGCCTCGGTGCTGGCCAACGCCGGGGGGGCGGTGCTCCTGCCCGAGGGGGAGTCCTCCGGGGAGAAGCTGTACGCCCTGGTGAGGGAGCTGCTGGCCGACCCCGCCCGGCGGGAGGACATGAGCCGGGCCCTCCGGCAGATGGGTTCTCCCGATGCGGCGGAACGGATCTACCAGACTCTGACCGGTCTGCTGAAAAAATAGGCAAAATGAACCCCAATTCTATCCTGCGCATAGGATATGGCACCTGAGTACCACGATCCTGACTGCGGAGGATGGAACCATGAATACATATCTGATCGACGGCGGCCGCCCCCTGGAGGGGTCGGTGGCGGTCCACGGGGCCAAGAACAGTGTGCTGCCCATTCTGGCGGCCTGTTTGCTGGCCCCCGGCACCTGCGTAATCCAGAACTGTCCCCGGCTCACTGATGTGGAGGCCTCTCTGGCCATCCTGCGGCGGCTGGGCTGCAAGGCGGAGCGCCAGGGAGACGCGGTGGTGGTGGACGCATCCTCTCCCACCGGCTGGGAGGTGCCCGACAGCCTGATGCGGGAGATGCGCTCTTCCGTCATTTTCCTGGGGGCCATTTTAGGCCGGATGGGCCAGGCAAAGCTGTGCGCCCCCGGGGGGTGCGAGCTGGGCCCCCGACCCATCGACCTCCACCTGGCGGCCATCCGCACCCTGGGGGGGACGGTGGAGGAGGCGGACGGGGGGCTGTTCTGCTCCGGCGCCCTCAAAGGGGCGGACATCGTGCTCTCCCTGCCCAGCGTGGGAGCCACCGAAAACGCCATGCTGGCGGCGGTGTGCGCCCAGGGCACCACCACCATCACCAACGCCGCCCGGGAGCCGGAGATCGTGGATCTCCAGGGCTTTTTGCAGGCCCTGGGGGCCAATGTCCGGGGGGCGGGCAGCTCGGTGGTGACGGTGGAGGGGGGACGGCCCCTCCACGGCGGGGCCTATACCGTCATGGGGGACCGGATCGTGGCGGCCACCTACCTCAGCGCGGCGGCAGCGGCGGGGGGCGCGGTGGAGGTCACCGGTGTGGACTGGCGCACCCTTTCCACCGTGACGGCGGTGCTGAAGGAGGCGGGCTGCCAGGTGACCAGCGGGAAAGACCGGATCTTTCTCCAGACCGGGAGCCCCCTGAAGGGGGTGCGGCCCATCCGCACCGCCCCCTATCCCGGCTTTCCCACCGACGCCCAGGCCCCGGTGATGGCGGCCCTGGCGGGGGGCACGGGGTGCACCGTGTTTGTGGAGAATATGTTTGACAGCCGGTACCGCCATGTGGATGAGCTCATCCGCATGGGGGCGGATATCCGGGTGGAGGGCCGGGTGGCCGTGGTGTACGGCGCCGGCCGGCTCCACGGGGCGGCGGTGGCCGCCTCCGACTTGCGGGGCGGGGCCGCTCTGGTGGTGGCCGCCCTGGGGGCCCGGGGACGCACCACCCTTACCGGTCTGCATCACATAGACCGGGGCTATCAGTCCCTGGAGGAGGATCTGCGGGCCCTGGGGGCGGATATCCGCCGGGTGTGAGGCAGAATTGAGGAAAACGTAAGAATTTCTTAGAAGATTTTCAACCATTCTGTGTCAGGATGGAGTAAACCAAAGACAGGAGACCGATGGAATGGCGGCAAGACGAAACAGAAGAGGACGGCGAAGAAACAGAGGGCGCTTTGGCGGCCTCTATATGCTGCTGTCCATTCTGCTGATCTTTGCCGCCATTCTGGCGGGGTGCGTCATCTTTTTTCGGGTGAACACCATGGTGGTCACGGGCAGCAGCCGGTACACCCAGGAGGAGATCATCGCCGCCGCCGAGGTGAACCAGGGGGATAACCTGTTCACGCTGAACAAATATCAGATCGCCCGGCGGATTCTCACCCGCCTGCCCTATGTGGATGAGGTGTCCATCAGCCGCAAGCTGCCCGACACCCTGATTTTCCAGGTGGTGGAGAGCACCGGCGTGCTGTGGGTGGAGAGCGGGGGCTCCTGCTGGCTGATGGACAGCAAATGCAAGCTGCTGGAGATGGGAGACCAGTCCCTGGTGGAGGGCAAGCCCAAACTGCTTGGCCTGACCCCGGTGGACCCCACCGTGGGCAGCTCCCTGACGGTGGCCCCTGAGCAGCAGGACAAGCTGGAGCAGCTCCAGGCCTTCCTGGCCGCCATCCAGGCCCGGGAGATGACCGGCAGCCTCACCTCGTTCATCGACCTGACCTCGGGCAACGAGATCCGGTTTGGCTATGGGCCGGAGCTGACGGTGGTGTTCCCCCTGAACGGAGACTTTACCCAGGAGACCTACGAGCTGAAGCTGGCCCTGGAGGCAATGGATCAGCGGGGCCTGCCCCGCTCCGGCACCCTGGACCAGAACTATGAGAGCGACGAGATTCATCTGCTGCCCGACCGCTGGCTGCCGTCGGGCTGGGCGGGCAGTACGGAAGAGAGCCCGGCTGCCGAGACCCCGGTCCAGACCCCGGAGGCCAGCGCCGATCCCGGACAGGATACCGGCGGGGCCGGAACCGCCGGAGACACAGATCCCGCCGCCTGACGCAAGGAGAAGTTAGCAGAGCATGAAGATCAAATGGAAACGGAACAGGGGCGAGCTGGCCGTGGTGGTGGTGTGCATCATCGTGGGCTATCTGCTGGCCGCCCAGCTGCGGACGGTGCAGCTCACCGGGGCGGCGGACGCCGCCAGCGCCAGCCGTCTGGAGACTTTGCAGGAGCTGTACAACGAGCAGTCTGAGCAGAACGAGGCCCTGGAGGATCAGGTGAAGCAGCTCCAGAGCGAGCTGTCCATCTACCGGGAGCAGGCCGCCTCCGGCGAGGCGGGCAGCGAGGCCCTGCGCCAGGAGCTGGAGCAGCTGGAGATCACCGCCGGCCGCACCGACCTGGAGGGGCCGGGGGTGAGCATCATCCTGGAGGACTCCACTCAGAGCAACGTCACCGGCAATGAGGCCGACTACCTCATCCACGACAGCGACCTGTTGTCCGTGGTCAACGAACTGCGCTCGGCGGGGGCGGAGGCCATCTCCCTCAACGGGGAGCGGCTGCTGGCCAACAGCGAGATCCGCTGTACCGGGGCGGTGGTGACGGTAAACGGACGGCGGTACGCCGCCCCCTACGTCATCTTTGCCATTGGCGATAAAGAAACCCTGTACAATGCCCTTACCATGCGCAACGGAGTGGTGGATGTACTGGGCCAGTGGGGGATCACCGTAAAGGTGACCATGAACGACCTGCTGCTCATCCCCAAATACAACGGCACTGTGGAGTACCGCTACGCCCACACCGCCACCGGAGAGGAGGGGAACGGCTGATGCTGGAGCTCATTGGATTGCTGTGCGGCCTGCTTATCGGGGTGCTGGTTCCCTGGACCATCCCCGCCCAATATTCCCTCTATGCGGCCGCCGGCCTGCTTGCCGCCCTGGATTCCGCCCTGGGCGGCTACTGCGCCCGGGTACAGAAGGAGTTTCGCCTGTCCGTCTTTCTCTCCGGCACCATCGGCAACGCCCTGCTGGCTGTCCTGCTGACCTGGTTGGGAGAAAAACTGGGCATCCCACTGTACCTGGCGGCGGTGGTGGTGTTCGGCACCCGCATCTTTCAAAACTTTGCTAAAATCCGCCGGGAGCTATTGACCTTAAAGCAAAAGAGAGATAAAATAAATCAAGATATAGTATCTGGTCAGCAGACCGACAACAAGTGATGAAATCTACCCTTTGTCTGTGTGTTTTGCACGAAATCGTTTTACATAGGAGGAGCAGTTATGGCGTTTGGACTGGACACCGGCCCCGATAACGTAGTCACCATCAAGGTGATCGGTGTTGGCGGCGGTGGTAACAACGTAGTCAACCGGATGGTGAAATCCGGCACCAAGGGCGTGGACTTTATCGCTGTGAATACGGACAAGCAGGCCCTTTCCGTATCCAGCGCTACCTTTAAAATTCAGATCGGTGAGAAGCTCACCGGCGGCCAGGGTGCCGGCAGCGATCCCGAGGTGGGCCGCAAGTCCGCCGAGGAGAGCCGCAACGCGGTGTCCAAGGCCCTGGAGGACGCCGACATGGTGTTCATCACCGCCGGCATGGGCGGCGGCACCGGCACCGGCGCGGCCCCCATTGTGGCCGACATTGCCAAGGAGATGGGCATCCTCACCGTGGGCGTGGTGACCAAGCCCTTCAACTTTGAGGGCCGCCGCCGGATGCAGCAGGCCGAAAAGGGTATCGAGGAGCTGCGCACCCGGGTGGACAGCCTGGTCATCATCCCCAACGAGCGGCTGAAGTACGCCACCGACCAGAAGATCACCTTCCAGAACGCCTTTGAGATCGCCGACGACGTGCTCCGCCAGGCGGTGCAGTCCATCTCCGACCTGATCAAGAACACCGGCTTCATCAACCTGGACTTTGCCGACGTCACCGCCGTCATGCAGAATGCGGGCATGGCCCACATGGGCGTGGGCCGGGCCGGCGGCAAGAACAAGGCCGAGGAGGCCGCCAAGATGGCCATTTCCAGCCCCCTGCTGGAGACCTCCATCAACGGGGCCAAGGGCGTGCTGGTCAACGTCACCGGCTCGGTGGACATCGGGCTGGAGGAGGTGGAGACCGCCGCCAACCTGGTCCAGCAGGCCGCTCACCCCGACGCCCTCATCATCTTCGGCGCCGCCTTCGACGACACCCTGGAGGACGAGATCCGGGTCACCGTTATCTCCACCGGCTTTGAGGAGGCCGAGGGCTCCATGCCCAACAAGCCCTTCACCGCCGCCGCGGAGAAGAAGGGGGCTGCCCAGCAGCAGACCCAGGCCGGCGCCGGCGCCCAGCAGCAGGCTGCCGCCGCGCCCGCCGAGGACGACCCCTTTGAAGACATCTTCAAGATTTTCAACCGCAACCGCTGAACACACCGCCGGGAGCCGCTGAAAAGCGGCTCCCGGTTTTGTCGTTTGCGCTCTTGCAATCCGCCGGGAAAAGGCATATAATAAGTGAGGCTAATTCCTGAACGGGGTTTAGCGTCCAATCCGGAACATAAGGGAGTGATATACGCCGTGAGCGGTGACCCTCTGAGTCGAGCGTGTTTGAAAACTGGCACGGCGTATCTGTCCCGCGTCTGACCGTCCGGTCGATGGCGCCCGTACGCCTGTGCTCCTTCGCCGTCCCCTGAATAGGGCGGGCGGCCCAAAGAGACAATAGGTGTGCGGGGATTTTTATGCTCATTTTGCCCCTGCGCCCGGAAAGGCGTGAGTAATTTGCTTTCAATCCACAAGACCATCAACGGCAAAATGACTCGGCTGGAATCCGTCCAGGACGGCTGCTGGGTCAACCTGACCTATCCCAGCGAGGATGAGCTGAATACGGTGGCGGTGACCCTGGGGGTGGAGCCCACCTTCCTGCGGGCCGCCCTGGATGAGGAGGAGACCTCCCGGATTGACACCGAGGACGGCCAGACCCTCATCATCATCGACGCCCCCTCGGTGGAGAAGGACGACGCGGTGGTGTACTCCACCCTCCCTCTGGGCATCATCGTGACGGAAAAGCACATCATCACCGTCTGCCTGAAAGAGACCTCTATTCTCAAGGACTTCCAGGACGGGCTGGTGCGCAATGCCGACACCCAGAAGCGCACCCAGTTCATCCTCTATATGCTGCTCCAGGTGGCCAAGCGCTTCCTGCAATACCTGAAACAGATCGACAAGATCTACAACTATATGGAGCGCCAGCTTTACAAATCCCAGCGGAACAAGGAGCTCATCCAGCTGCTGGACCTGGAAAAATCCCTGGTGTACTTTAACACCTCCCTGAAGGCCAATGAGGTTACCCTGGAGAAGATTCTCCGGGGCCGCATCATTACCCTTTATGAGGAGGACCACGACCTGCTGGAGGACGTGCTCATCGAGGTGCGCCAGGCCATTGAGATGGCTAATATCTACTCCTCCATCATCTCCGGCATGATGGACGCCTTCGCCAGCGTCATCTCCAACAACCTGAACGTCATTATGAAGGTGCTTACCTCCATCACCATTCTTCTGACGATCCCCAATATTTTCTTCAGCTTCTACGGCATGAACGTAGCCAATCTGCCCCTGGACCACTACTGGTGGTTCCCTCTGGTTCTGTCGGTGGCGGTGATTCTGGTGACCGGGTTCATCCTGAAAAAGAAAGATCTGTTTTGACGCGAAACTGCCGCGGCCTCGAGCCGCGGCAGTTTTTTGCTGCCCATCCCATATCTGGATGGCCCACACCCTGTTTTAAAAATTATGGAGTCTGGTTCATATTATGGTAACATTTCCGTGGGATAATAGTTAGCAATCAAGCGATCAGACAAGGGGCTGTTTTGGCCCTGGTGGGAAGAAAGAATGGAGGTTTTACATGGCTACCAATCCCAATTATTGCGATATCACCTCTGAGATCCAGACCCTTGCAGAGCGTGCCCGGGACAACAGCCGCATCGATCCGGACGATTATGTGAAATATGACGTGAAGCGGGGCCTGCGTGACTTGAACGGCAAGGGCGTTCTGGCCGGGCTTACCGAAGTGTCCGACATTGTGGCCAAGAAGGTTGTGGACGGCAAGGAGCTCCCCTGCGAGGGCAAGCTATATTACCGCGGCGTGGACGTGGAAGAGCTGGTGGCGGGTGCTCTGCGGGAGAACCGCTTTGGCTTCGAGGAGACCGCCTACCTGCTGTTGCTGGGCAAGCTGCCCACCAGGGAGGAGCTGGACAGCTTTACCAAGCAGCTGTCCTACTACCGGTCTCTGCCCAACAACTTTGTGCGGGACGTGATCCTCAAGGCCCCCAGCCACGACATTATGAACTCCCTGGCCCGCAGCGTGCTCAACCTGGCCTCCTATGACGACCGGGCGGATGACATTTCCCTGCCCAACGTGATGCGCCAGTGCGTCCAGCTCATCTCCCTGTTCCCCATGCTCAGCGTCTACGGCTACCAGGCCTGGAACTATAAGAGCGGCAGCAGCCTGTACATCCACGCCCCCCGGCCGGAACTGTCCACGGCGGAAAATATCCTCTCCCTGCTGCGGGCGGACTCCTCCTATTCCTTCTGGGAGGCCCATGTGCTGGACATCTGCCTGACCCTCCACGCCGAGCACGGCGGCGGCAACAACTCCACTTTCACCACCCATGTGGTCACCTCCTCCGGCACCGACACCTATTCCTGCATGGCGGCCGCCCTGGCCTCCCTGAAGGGCCCCAAGCACGGCGGCGCCAACATTAAGGTGGTGCAGATGTTTGAGGACATGAAAAAAACGGTGTCCGACTGGAAGGATGAGGACGAGATCAAGCACTACCTGCGGGCCCTGCTGAACAAGGAGGCCTTCGACAAGGCCGGCCTCATCTACGGCATGGGCCACGCTGTCTACTCCCTGTCCGACCCCCGTGCCAACGTGTTCAAGTCCTTTGTGGAGAAGCTGTCCCGGGAGAAAGGCCGGGACGAGGAGTACGAGCTGTATTCCCTGGTGGCGAAACTGGGTCCCGAGGTCATCTCCGGAGAGCGCAAGATGTACAAGGGCGTGTCCGCCAACGTGGACTTCTACTCCGGCTTTGTGTATCACATGCTGGAGCTGCCCCTGGAGCTGTACACCCCTATTTTCGCCATGGCCCGCGTGGCGGGCTGGTCGGCCCACCGCATCGAGGAGCTCATCAACATGAGCAAGATCATCCGCCCCGCCTACAAGTACGTGGGCACCCACACAGACTACGTTCCCATGGAGGAGCGCTGAAAAAAGAGCCGCCCGGCCGGGCGGCTCTTTTGCTGTCTATTCTTCTGCGGCGCGGCGTACCTCCAGGTAGTAGTGCTCCTGATCCTGGTCTAGGGTAACGGTGTTCACCCCGTTGTCCAGGTCGAAGCCGAAGTTCTGCCGGACGATCTGGATGAACCCCCGGTCCTCCAGGGTGGCGGTCTGAGACGTGCAGGTCAGGTTGGAGCCCAGCTTCGTCACCAGGTCGTAGCCGTACACCTCCCGGTTTTCAGTGTGGGCGCAGTAGTGGTCGTAGCTGGCCTCCTTGGTCATGTGGGCGGTGAGGGTCACGCTGCCCCCGGCGGGGATGGTGAGCTCCGTTCTGAGGTAGAATACCCGGTCTACCAGGGCAAACTCGGTGTTCAGCATACTGTCGTCATAGCGCTCCATGGGGTGGTCGGACAGGGCGCCGTAGGTGAGGTAGTAGTCAAAGGCCAGGCCGCAGTACAGCTCGTAGGTCATGCCGGGGGCTTTCTCCAGCCTCTCCCAGGCCTGGTCCAGGTAGTGGGCGCGCAGGGCGGTGGCCAGATCGGTCTCATACCGCTCCATGGCGGCCCCGGCCTCCATGGTCTCCTCGGTGTCCCACCCGCCGGTGACATAGCCCTGGGTGGTGATGTCGGAGATGTCCTCCCCCACCACGATGAGGCACCACTCCTCTGTGGGGCGCAGGTCGCCGGGCTGGGGGATGGAGAAGCCCTTGCCCATGATCCCGTTCTCCCGGTCGTACAGCCCGGCGTGGAAGCCGGTGGAGAGCACGGCGGTCTTGGCGTAGTCCAGGTGGAAGAGCACCCGAAGGGTGGGGTTGGGGTGATCCTCGTCCTCAGGCCCGCCCCAGGCGTCGGTGAAGCGGTACACGATGGCGGGCACGTCGCTCAGGTCGGGCAGCTGGGTCAGCGCTCCCTCCAGATAGCTGCCGTCGGCCAGCAGGGCCTTGTAGTCCTCCCAGCTCTCGGGATAGAGCAGGTTGGCGGTGCCGGGGTTCTCCCCGGTGGCCTGGTATTCCTCCCCCCAGGTTCCCTGGAAGCCGCCGGAATACTCCCCCGCCGCCAGGGTGGTCTCCAGCGGCTGTCCGTTGGCGGTGAGGGTGGGCGAGGCCTCCGAGAGCTGGGTCACGGAACTGACAAAGGGATAGTATACGGTAATGGTTTGGTCGGTGTCGCTGTGGTTGGTCAGGGTGTAGGAGTCGGTGACCAGAATGTCGGTGGACCGGCTCCAGTAGCCCTCGGCGTCCATGTCCTCCGACTCCACCCACACCGGCGCCCAGGAGGCGAAGTCCAGGGTCACGTCCCGCTCCGCTGTGATACTGTCGTTTTCCTCCCCCAGGGTCAGGGGGAACACCGGCCCGGCGTAGGACATGAAGGTGGAGCCCTCGTCATGGCCGCCCCCTCCGGCGCTGCCCCCGAACCGGGGCAGGGGGATGGCGCCGCTGAACACCCCCGCGCCGATCACCACCGCCAGGGCGGCGCACACTCCCATCCAGGGCTTGAACCGCCGCCGGGGCACTTTGGCCTCCCCGGCCAGGGCCACGATCCGCTCCCGCAGCTCCGGGGCGGCGTGGAGGCCCTCCACCTGGGCCATGTAATCCAGTCTATTCATCCTCAAAGCCTCCGATCATCCGAGCCCGCAGGGCCTGCCGCCCCCGGGCCAGCCAGGACAGCACGGTGTTCCGCTTGGCCCCCAGGATGTCCCCGATCTCCCTGGCGGTGTAGCCCTCAAAGTAGTGCAGGTAGATGGCGTTGCGGTAGGGCTCCGGCAGAGCCCGCACCTCGTCCAGCACCGAGCCGTCCGCCCCGGTTGGGGCGGGGAACTGGGGCGGCAGGGGCACCTCCTCCGAGCGCTTGGCCCGGTGGAGGTTCTTGCACTTGTTGATGGCCACCCGCAGCAGCCAGGCCTTCAGATGCTCCCCGTCGGCAAAGGCCTTGCCGCTGCGCAGCAGAGCCTCAAAGACCTCCTGGGTCACATCTTCCGCGTCCTGCACCGTGGGGGCGTTGTGACAGGCTGCCCGGTATACCGTGTCCAGATAGTGTTCCAGCGCGTAGGAGAAGGGGGCGTCGCCCCGAAGCTGCATGGCCATGTCGCTCTCTCCTTTCTGCCCATACCACACCTGAGCCGGGCGGATGATTGCATCGGAATCCAAAAAATTCGCCGCCGCAGGAATGCGGCGGCGAATTGTACTCAGGGCTGTCCGGCCACTGCCTCGGCCACCCGGATGCCGTCCACGGCGGCGCTGGTAATGCCCCCCGCATAGCCCGCCCCCTCGCCGCAGGGGTACAGCCCGGTGATTACAGACTGATAATTTTCCCCTCGGAGAATACGCACAGGAGAGGAGGAACGGGTCTCCACTCCGGTGAGCAGGCTGTCCGGGGCGGCAAAGCCGTGGAGCTTCCGGTCAAAGATGGGCAGGGCGCCTCGCAGGGTGTCGGTGACGTAATCGGGCAGGCAGCGGTCCAGGTCGGTGGGGCTCACGCCGGGCCGGTAGGTGGGCTCCACCGCGCCCAGCCGGGCAGAGGCCCGCCGGGCCAGGAAGTCCTCCACCCGCTGGGCGGGGGCCAGCCAGGTTTTGCCCCCCAGGGCGAAGGCGGCCTCCTCCCAATGCCGCTGGAACTCCACCCCCGCCAGGGGATGGTCCGAGCCAAAGTCGGCGGGGGTTACCCCCACCAGAAAACCGCCGTTGATATTCTTCCCGTCCCGGGCCCGGCAGCTCATTCCGTTGGTCACCAGCCGACCCTCCTCCGAGGCGGCGGCCACCACCTGGCCGCCGGGGCAGACGCAGAAGGTGAAGGCAGAGCGGCCATTGGGCAGGTGGCAGGCCAGCTTGTAGTCGGCAGCGGGGAGTTTCTCCCAGGCAGGGCCGAACTGGGCCAGGGAAACGGCGCTCTGGGGGTGCTCGATGCGCACCCCGATGGCGAAGGCCTTCTGCTCCATGGGTACCCCGGCATCATGGAGCATCTGGAAGGTGTCCCGGGCGGAGTGGCCGGGGGAGAGCACCAGGGCGTCGCAGGGCAGGTCGTAGGGGCCCTGGGGGCCTGTTACTGTCAGACCGGCCACCGCCCCGTCCCGGAGGGTGAGGCCGGTGAGCTGATGGCTGAACCGTACGTCGCACCCCAGCCGCAGCAGCTCCAGCCGGATGGTTTTCACCACATCCCGCAGCACGTCGGTGCCGATATGGGGTTTGTGCTGGTACAGGACATCCGCCGGGGCTCCCGCAGCCACCAGTTCTTGAAACACGGTGGCGATCCGAGGATCGTGGGTGCCGGTGTTCAGCTTCCCGTCGGAAAAGGTGCCCGCCCCGCCTTCCCCGAACTGCACGTTGGAGGCGGGGTCCAGCACCCCGGCGGCCCAGAACTTCTCCACGTCTGCGGTCCGCTCCTCCACCGGGCGGCCCCGCTCCAGCACGATGGGGGGCAGGCCGTTCCTGGCCAGGAACAGGGCGGCGAACAGCCCCGCCGGGCCCATGCCCACCACCACCGGAGGCAGGGGGGAGGTGCGCCGCACCGGGGGAAAGACATAGGGTTGAGGAACGTGGAGGCTGACGTTTTTGTCCCGGCACCTGGACATCAGCCGCTGTTCATCGGCCACCGTTACGTCCACGGTGCACACGTAGTGGACGTCGCTCTTCTTCCGGGCGTCGATGGACTGCCGGGCCAGCGTCAGGCCCTGGATGGCTTCCGACCTGATCCCCAGCGTTCGGGCGGCCTTTTTCTTTAATTGCGCCTCCCCCCCGTCCAGGGGGAGGGGGATGTTTTGGATACGGAGCATGGGATCACCTCAAATATGGGCTTGTTCAACAGCTATTATGATATAGGAAAGCGGGAAAAAGCACAAGCGGAAAGGTGATGGAAGCTGTGGACCCTGGTGACCGACGCAAAAGGGAGCTGCGGCTATGCCGCAGCTCCCTGAAAACGGTTATGTTACTGTAGACGTTCTGCTTAGTAAGAGACGCCCTGCCAGATCATGGCGTCGGCCACCTTCATGAAGCCGGCAATGTTGGCGCCAGCCACCAGGTTGCCGGGCATGCCATACTCCTCGGCGGCCTTGGCGGCGTTGTGGTAGATGTTGGTCATGATGCCGTGGAGCTTCTGGTCCACCTCGTCAAAGCTCCAGCTCAGGCGCATGGAGTTCTGGCTCATTTCCAGGCCGGAGGTGGCTACGCCGCCGGCATTGGAGGCCTTGGCGGGGGCAAAGAGGACGCCGTGCTCCTGGAAGTAAGCCACGGCATCGGGGGTGGAGGGCATGTTGGCGCCCTCGGCCACGGCGAAGCAGCCGTGCTCCACCAGAGCCTTGGCACCCTCCAGGGGCAGCTCGTTCTGGGTGGCGCAGGGGAGGGCGATGCCGCAGGGGACGGTCCAGATGCCCTGGCAGCCCTCGTAGTACTTGGCGGTGGGCACATAATCCAGATAGGTCTTGATCCGGTCCCGCTTGACCTCCTTGATCTCCTGGATGACCTTGTAGTCGATGCCGTTCTCGTCCACGATGTAGCCGTTGGAGTCGCTCATGGCGATGACCTTGCCGCCCAGCTGGGTGGCCTTCTGGTTGGCGTAGATGGCCACGTTGCCCGAGCCGGAGATCACCACGCTCTGGCCCTGGAAGGACTTGCCGGCGGCCTTCATCATCTCATCGGCGAAGTAGCACAGGCCGTAGCCGGTGGCCTCGGTACGCACCAGGGAGCCGCCGTAGGTCAGGCCCTTGCCGGTGAGCACGCCGTTAAACTCGTTGCGGATGCGCTTATACTGGCCGAACATGTAGCCGATCTCCCGGGCGCCCACGCCGATGTCGCCGGCGGGCACGTCGGTGTCGGGGCCGATGTGGCGCTGCAGCTCGGTCATGAAGGACTGGCAGAAGCGCATGACCTCGTTGCTGCTCTTGCCCTTGGGGTCGAAGTCGGAGCCGCCCTTGCCGCCGCCCATGGGCAGACCGGTGAGGGAATTCTTGAACACCTGCTCAAAGCCCAGGAACTTGATGATGGACAGGTTGACGGAGGGGTGGAACCGCAGGCCGCCCTTGGAGGGGCCGATGGCGGTGGAGAACTGCACCCGGTAGCCCCGGTTTACCTGAACCTGGCCCTTGTCGTCCACCCAGGACACCCGGAACAGCAGGCTGCGCTCGGGCTCCACCATACGGTCGATGATACCCATTTTGGCCAGCTCGGGCTTCTGGTTGAACACGGGCTGGAGGGTCTCCAGCACCTCGCCGACGGCCTGGAGGAATTCGGGCTCGTGGGAATTCTTCTTGCAGACGCCATCATACACGTCCTGAAGGTAAGGATTGGTGATCGTGAATGCCATAATGCCAAACTCCTTTGTATGGCGGCCCCTGTGGACGGCGCCACCGGATTTTGATACACTGAGAGCAGTGCCGGGACACCTGCTCTAACTGTTGGTGCTATTATAATGCGTCACTCCAGGAAATGCAAGAGAAAAATGTGAAGTTGCAAAAACCCTGAGTAATTTCATGAAAACTTGCAGGTATTGCACCAAGCTGCGCTTTAGCGTGCAATAGGATGATGGATGTAACATTTTTTTCGCTGGTGCGTTATTTGGGTGAAGGAGGGGAGAGAAGTGGAGCCCAACAGGCTGGAAGCGATTTACCGCAGGTATGCCGGGGAGCTGTATCTCTACGCCTTCTCCCTCTGCCAGGAGCGGGCCCAGGCGCAGGATTTGGTGAGCGAGGCCTTCTGCCGGGCCCTGCTCTCCCTGGACGGGGCGGAGGAGAGTTGGAAGGGGTGGCTGTTTAAGGTGTGCCGCAACCTGTGGCTGGACCAGTGCCGCCGCCGGAAGCACCTGACCGGGGAGCCGCCCGACCCGGAGCGGCTGGTCGGGGAGAGCGACGTGCTGGAGGGTTTGCTCCGGGAGGAGCGCCGGCGGGCGGTTTACCAGGCGGTGCAGGAGCTGGCTCCCCTGGATCGGGAAATCATCACGCTCTACTACTACGGCGGGCTCTCCCTGAAAGAGGCGGGGGCGGCCATGGGCATCACCCCCGGCGCGGCCCGGACCATGCTGTGCCGGGCCAGGAAGAAGCTGAAAGGCAGATTGGAGGGAATGGTATGACGTTTCGGGAATTGCTGGAGAAATACAAGAACGGTACCGCCACCCAGGCCGAGCGGGCGCTGGTGGAGGCGGAGCTGGAGAAGAGCGAGGCCATCGCCGACTATCTGTCGGAGGGCCTGGAGGCGCTGGAGCGGAGTGGAGAGGCGCTGGATACCTCCGGCGCGGAGGTAAAAAAGGTGAAGCAGACCGTGAACCGCCGGCTGCGCCGCACCGCCCTGTGGGCGGCGGCCATCGTACTGGCGGCGGTGCTGGCGGTGCGGTTCGTGGTCAATCCCCTGGTGTCCGCCCTCTATTATCAGCCCAACGCCCAGACCGTGGGACAGGAGGAGTACGGTGATGCCATCTACGATTTGACCGCCCTGTACAGCCTTCTGATGCCGGGGCAAACGGTGAGCGAGGTCCAGACCCAGTCCCAGGGCTTTGGAAGGTATGCCATGACCTATGAGACGGAGGACTGGCTCACCGGGGAGAGGCGTCAGGTCAGCAGGACGATACATCCCGGCGAATATGGAACGGGTGGCTGGATTATCCCCTCTGTGCAGAGAGGCTTTGATCTGCTGACCATGGAGGCCATTGTGGAGGAGGGAAGAGAGCTGTCGGGAAGCGGCTACAGCCAGGAGGCTGTGGATTACCTGTCTCAACTGCCCGAGACCTCCTATCTGGCAGTGTGGGTCCATTTTCCACAGCGGCTCAATCCCATTGGCTTTGCACAGCTGGGGGCGGCATACAATGGCTATTGCGCCCAGGGTATCCTCTCCTTCCGCTGGGCTGCGGTACGGACGGCGGAGGACAACCGGCAGCTCATGGGCTATCAAACCCAGGACTGCCCCTGCCTGGGGGTCGCGCCGGATCAGGAGCGCTACCCCATGTTCTCCTATACCCAGATGTGGGAGGAGATGGTGGGGCGCAGCTTTACGGAGAAGAGTGCGGCCCAGTTTGAAGGCAGCGCCGCCAAGCAGCACTTTATGACCCTGCTCAGCTATCTGGCGGACCGGCCGGAGGCGGTGGAGGCCCTGGCCGGGCCTGTGGACAGCCTGGATTTCCAAGGGGCGCTGGACTATGTGACGGAGTACGGGGTGGAGATTTACGGAGCCCTGGTGTATGCCCAGCCCTCTGCGCTGCTCCAGATGTGGGAGGACGGCGCCATTGACGGGCTGTCCATCCAGCAGGTGCTGCCCTCCCGCTATTCCGGCAGTTCCGATCTCCGCCAGTAAAAAGTGCTTTGACGAATGCCGCCAACTGTACTATACTAAAGACAGGATAGGAGGTGTCCTTATGAAGCACATCGTGATCACCATTGGCCGTGAGTACGGCTCCGGCGGGCGGCTTATCGCCAAGAAGCTGTCTGAACAGATGGGCATCACATTTTACGACAAGCAGCTGATTACCGACGTGGCCAAGAAAACTGGCTTCTCCGAGCAGTTTATCCGCAATTCGGAGCATCAGCGCCCCACCAACAGCTTCCTGTACGACCTGTACACCAGCGTGCAGACCCCATCTGTGCCTGACCAGGTATTCATTGCCCAGGCCAAGGTCATCAAGGAGGCGGTCCAGAAGGGCCCCTGCGTGATTGTGGGCCGGTGTGCCGACTACATCCTGCGGGATCACCCCCACTGCCTGAAGGTGTTTATCAACGCCCCTCTGGACCAGCGGGTGCGCCGGGCCCGGGAGGAATACGGCGTTCAGGAGGCCAACCTGGAGAGCTATGTCACCCGCCAGGACAAGGCCAGGGCGTCCTACTACAACTACTTTGCCACCGGCCGCTGGGGGCAGAGCCGGGAGTACGACCTGTGCATCAACAGCCGCATCGGCATTGACGCCGCGGTGGCGGTGATCCGGGCGGCGGCGGAGGCCATGTAACCCCAGGTTCCGGAGGTAAGCGGCGGCGGGTATTCCGTCCGCCGGGATCAAATGAAAACAAGAAAAGCCTGGGCTGCCGCGTTTGTTCGCGGCAGCCCAGGCTTTTTAGATGCATGTTTACTCCAGCACAGCGCCCCGGGCGGCGGAGGTGACCAGCTTGGCATACCGGGCCAGATAGCCGGTCTTGACCTTGGGCTCCGGGCACACCCACTTGGACTTGCGCTCAGCCAGGGTGGCCTCGTCCACATCCAGGGTGATGGAGCAGCTGGGGATGTCGATGGAGATGATATCCCCCTCCTCCACAAAGGCGATGGGGCCGCCCTGGGCGGCTTCGGGGCAGACGTGGCCGATGGAGGCCCCACGGGTGGCGCCGGAGAACCGGCCGTCGGTGATGAGGGCCACGGATTCCCCCAAGCCCATGCCGCAGATGGCGGAGGTGGGGTTGAGCATCTCCCGCATACCGGGGCCGCCCTTGGGCCCCTCGTACCGGATGACCACCACGTCGCCGGAGACGATCTTGCCCTCGTAGATGGCGGCGATGGCCTCCTCCTCGGAGTCAAACACCCGGGCGGGGCCGGTGTGGGTCATCATCTCGGGGGCCACGGCGGAGCGTTTCACCACGCAGCCCTCGGGGGCCAGGTTGCCCTTGAGCACCGCGATGCCGCCGTCGGGGGAGTAGGGGTTCTCAATGGGCCGGATGAGCTCCGGGTCCCGGTTGACCACGCCCTCCAGGTTTTCTCCCAGGGTCTTGCCGGTGCAGGTCATGACGGAGGTGTCCAGCAGGTTTTTCTTGGTCAGCTCCTTCATGACGGCGTACACGCCGCCGGCGCCCTCCAGATCCTCCATGTAGGTGTTCCCGGCGGGGGCCAGGTGGCACAGGTTGGGGGTGTGGGAGGAAATCTCGTTGGACATGTCCAGATCCAGCTCGATGCCGCACTCGTGGGCGATGGCGGGCAGGTGGAGCATGGTGTTGGTGGAGCAGCCCAGGGCCATGTCAACCGTCTCGGCGTTGTGGAAGGCGGCAGGGGTCATGATATCCCGGGGGCGGATGTTGTTCTTAACCAGCTCCATGATCTGCATACCGGCGTGCTTGGCCAGCCGCAGCCGGGCGGACCACACGGCGGGGATGGTGCCGTTGCCCCGCAGGCCCATGCCGATGGCCTCGGTGAGGCAGTTCATGGAGTTGGCGGTGTACATGCCGGAGCAGGAGCCGCAGGTGGGGCAGGCGTTGTTCTCATAGTCCTCCACGCCGGTCTCGTCCAGCTTGCCCGCCTTGTAGGCCCCCACCGCCTCAAACATGTGGGACAGGCAGGAGCGGCGGCCGTCGTTGAGCTTGCCCGCCAGCATGGGGCCGCCGGAGCAGAAGATGGTGGGGATGTTTACCCGGGCGGCGGCCATCAGCAGGCCGGGCACGTTCTTGTCGCAGTTGGGGATCATCACCAGGCCGTCGAACTGGTGGGCGATGGCCATGGCCTCGGTGGAGTCGGCAATCAGATCCCGGGTGACCAGGGAGTACTTCATGCCGATGTGGCCCATGGCGATGCCGTCGCACACGGCGATGGCGGGGAACTCCACCGGAGTGCCGCCGGCGGCCCGGACGCCGGCCTTGACGGCCTCGGCAATCTTGTCCAGGTTCATATGGCCGGGGACAATCTCGTTATAGGAGCACACCACGCCGATGAGGGGGCGCTCCAGTTCCTCCTTGGTGTAGCCCAGAGCGTAGAAGAGGGAGCGGTTGGGGGCGCGCTCCACGCCCTTTGTCACGTTGTCGCTGCGCATATTGATTCCTCCTATGTAATGGATCTCTATCCTAAAGACGGCCTGGAGGCCGCACAGATAAATTGTCCCGTCTATCATACCATAATTTGAAGAAAAAAGAATGATAAGTACGCTACAATTCCGGAAGAGATTTTTTGCCGTGCCACCGGATGCCTTTTTGGGGGAAGTGTGCTATAATCTCTGCCGAAGGGAGCGGTCTTATGAAAAGTTCCTATGGCAAGACGATCCGGGCCTGCTTTGTGGGATATATCGTGCAGGCCATCGTCAATAATTTCGTACCCCTGCTGTTTCTCACCTTTCAGAAGCATTACGGCGTACCTTTGTCCCAGATTACCCTGTTGGTGACCTTCAATTTCGGGGTACAGCTGTTGGTGGATCTGCTGTCGGTGAAGTTTGTGGACAAAATCGGCTATCGCCGGGCCATGGTACTGGCCCATCTGCTGTCGGCGGGAGGGCTGATTCTGCTGACCGTCCTGCCCGAGCTGTTTCCGGCCCCCTTTACGGGAATTTTGCTGGCGGTGACGGTGTACGCCGTGGGGGGCGGCTTGCTGGAGGTATTGGTGAGCCCCATGGTGGAGGCCTGTCCCTCGGCCAACAAGGAAAAGACCATGAGCCTGCTCCACTCCTTTTACTGCTGGGGCCATGTGGGGGTAGTGCTCTTTTCCACCCTGTTTTTCACCCTGTTCGGGGTGGAGCACTGGAAGATTATGGCCCTGCTGTGGGCCCTTATTCCCCTGGGCAACGCCCTGGCGTTTACCCGGGTGCCCATCGCCTCCCTGCTGGACGAGGGGGAGAAGGGCCTGCGGGTGCGGGACCTTTTTCGGTTAAAGATGTTCTGGGTACTGATGGTGATGATGGTGTGTGCCGGCGCCAGCGAGCAGGCGGTGGCCCAGTGGGCCTCCACCTTTGCCGAGCAGGGGCTGGGCATCTCCAAAACAGCTGGAGATCTGGCCGGCCCTATGCTCTTTGCCATCCTTATGGGCCTGTCCCGGGCCTTTTATGGCAAATACGGCCACCGCATCCCCCTGGACAGGTTTATGATTGCCAGCAGCGTGCTGTGCGTGGCGTCCTACCTGGGGATATCCCTGCTGCCCATCCCCCAGTTCAGCCTGGTGGCCTGCGGGCTGTGCGGCCTGTCGGTGGGGTGTATGTGGCCGGGCAGTTTCAGCAAGGCGGCCGCCGCTCTGCCCAAGGGGGGTACCGCCATGTTTGCCCTGCTGGCCCTGGGGGGCGACCTGGGCTGCGGCGGCGGCCCCACTCTGGTGGGGGCGGTGTCCAGCCTGCTGGGGGATAATCTGCGGACCGGCATCCTGACGGCGGTGGTATTTCCCATCCTGCTGCTGGGAGGGGTCCTGCTGTGCGGACGTCTTCGGCAGGCGGGTGGGGACCCGGATGCTGTATCCTGAACCAAAGCAGGCAGGGGGCCTGCCGCGTTTGCTTGCGGCAGGCCCCCTTCAATTTAAAAAAATAAAACAAAAACGCGCCCGCGATTGCAGGCGCGCTTTTGGTACGGCTGAAGGGATTCGAACCCCCGACCTTTTGGTTCGTAGCCAAACACTCTATCCAACTGAGCTACAGCCGCATGTCAGGATTGGAAGTATCTCTCGCTGACAGCTTAATTATATTACCACAGCCTCAGATAGAATGCAAGAGGAAATTTACAATTTCTCAAAAAAATTTTCCCGCCGGTGGCGGGCGGCCATCCGGGCCAGGCAGCCGGCCAGGTCGGCGCCGGTTTCTACCCGGGTCCCCATGGCCAGAACGGCCTCCTGTACGCAGAAGGGCAGCGCGTCAAACTGGGGCCGGACAAAGGGATCTACGTATGCCATACTTCACCTCCCGCCTGTAAATACAGGCGAGAAGAGTATACCCCAAACCGGAGGGGATCATACAGGCATGAAAAAAGCGCCTCCGGCGGAGACGCGGCCTTTTGTCTGTCAGCTCCGCGGGGGGCCCTTGCCGCCCCGCGGAGAGACAGTGTGCTTGTGCGTGAAAAGAGAGAAGAGAGAGGAGGAGTTGTGTTTGTTATCTTTCGTCCTGACAGGTGTTATCATACCACGTTCCTGGGAAGAGTGATGAACCGTTTTGGAACTTAGTGTGAATGATTTGTGAACAATACCTATATCAGCGTGATGTACTGGCGATTGGCCCAGCCCACCAGACCGTCCAGCCGCACCACATACCACTCCTCCCACTGGTTGAGCACCGTCAGGGCGGCTCCATCATAAGCCCGGGCCAGGACGGGGGAATAGACAGAGGGGCGGTCCCGCAGGTTCAAATATCCCCAGTTTACATCCACCACTCCGGGCCGGGGACTCTGGGGTTCCAGGAAGGGCAGGCCGAAAAACTCGGTGAGGGAAAGCACCAGATTGCGGGCGATGGCGTCCAGATTGCCCTTCACCCAGGCGGCGTCGTCCGGGTTATCGTGGTAGCCCAGCTCCAGAAAGACGGCGGGCGCCCGCACCCGGCGCACCTCCCCAATGGTGGTGGTGGGCTCCGTCCGCACCTTGTTGGGCAGGGGATAGATGGTTTTCAGGCCGTTGGCGATGAGCTCCGCCGCCTGTTTTCCCTGGACAGAGCCGGGATAGTAAAAGACCAGCACACCCCGGATCTGGCCGTAAATGCCCTCGGGGGCGGCGTTGGAGTGGAGGGCCAGGTGGAGGTCGTAATTTCCGGCGTTGGAGGCCCGGATGGAAGAGGACACGGTCATGTCCGGGGTGTTGCGGGTATAGCGGATGCCGGCGGCGGTGAGATAGGGCTCCATGGCGTCGGCCAGGCGGTTCATCCACTCCTCTTCGGTGCCGCCGCTGACATAGAGGTTGTTCTCCTGGGTGGAAGGGGAGAGGTAAATGATGGGCATAACAAGACCTCCTTTTTGCCCATCCTATGCGCAAAAAGGAGGTCTTGACAGCGGCCCCAGGGGCCGGAGCCCGCTGGGACCGCTGTGGTATGTACTTGGGGCGGGGACTCAGTCCACCTTGGGGCCGGCGGCAACCAGGGCCTTACCGGCGTCGTTGCTGGTGTACTTGGCAAAATTCTTCACGAAGCGGGCGGCCAGATCCTTGGCCTTGGCGTCCCACTCCGCGGGGTCGGCGTAGGTGTTGCGGGGGTCCAGGATGTTGGTGTCCACTCCGGGCAGGGCAGTGGGGACGGCCAGGTTGAAGTAGGGGATGGTCTTGGTCTCGGCTTTCAGGATGGAGCCGTCCAGGATGGCGTCGATGATGCCCCGGGTGTCCTTGATGGAGATGCGCTTGCCGGTGCCGTTCCAGCCGGTGTTCACCAGATAGGCCTTGGCGCCGCTCTTCTGCATCTTCTTCACCAGCTCCTCGCCGTACTTGGTGGGGTGGAGCTCCAGGAAGGCCTGGCCAAAGCAGGCGGAGAAGGTGGGGGTGGGCTCAGTGATGCCCCGCTCGGTGCCGGCCAGCTTGGAGGTGAAGCCGGACAGGAAGTAGTACTCGGTCTGCTCCGGGGTCAGGATGGACACGGGGGGCAGCACGCCGAAGGCGTCGGCGGAAAGGAAGATCACGTTCTTGGCGTCGGGGCCGGCGGACACGGGGCGGACGATCTTCTCGATGTGGTCGATGGGGTAGGACACCCGGGTATTCTCGGTGACCGAGTCGTCGTTGAAATCGCAGCGGCCGTTTTCGTCCACGGTGACGTTCTCCAGCAGGGCGTTGCGCTTGATGGCGTTGTAGATGTCGGGCTCGGACTCCTTATCCAGGTTGATGACCTTGGCGTAGCAGCCGCCCTCGAAGTTGAAGATGCCGTTGTCGTCCCAGCCGTGCTCGTCGTCGCCGATGAGCAGCCGCTTGGGGTCGGTGGACAGGGTGGTCTTGCCGGTGCCGGACAGGCCGAAGAACAGGGCGGTGTTCTCGCCGTTCATATCGGTGTTGGCGGAGCAGTGCATGGAGGCCATGCCCTTCAGGGGCAGGAAGTAGTTCATCATGGAGAACATGCCCTTCTTCATCTCGCCGCCGTACCAGGTGTTCAGGATGACCTGCTCCCGGGAGGT
>CASEOA010000100.1 GCA_949289455.1 uncultured Eubacteriales bacterium | reverse complement strand
TTTTCAGATCTTTTTCTGTGAGGCCGTCCAGGTTCCCCCCGGTCTCTCCCAGTTTTGGTTCCGATTTCAGTGCCTTCCGTAAGGCGCTCAGATAGAATACCACCTCACCCCCACTTTGTCAACACCTTTTTTCAAGTTTTTTTGACTTTCTTTTCATACCATTCTCTGGTTGCGGCATTGCCCCAAATATGCTACTCTTTATAATAATAGAATACACCGTTTAGGAGGACACGCCCATGCCAATCAAAATACCTGACTCTCTCCCTGCTACAGCAATTCTGGAGAGTGAAAATATCTTCGTTATGACAGAACACCGGGCCATCCACCAGGATATCCGCCCGCTGAATGTAGTCATTTTGAACCTGATGCCCACCAAGATCGTCACTGAGACCCAGATCCTCCGCAAGCTGTCCAATACCCCGGTACAGATTGAGGTGGAGCTGCTGCGCACCGCCAGCTACCGCTCCCAGCATACGGACGAGGATCATCTGGCCTCCTTCTATACCACCTTTGATCAGATCAAGGATCGAAAGTTTGACGGCATGATCATTACCGGGGCACCGGTGGAGAATATGGAATTTGACCAGGTGGACTACTGGCCGGAGCTGTGCGAGATCATGGAGTGGAGCCGCACCCACGTCCACTCCACCTTACATATCTGCTGGGGCGCCCAAGCGGGTCTGTACTTCCACTACGGAATCGCCAAGCGCTCCCTATCCAAAAAGCTGTTCGGAGTCTATGAGCACCGGGTGCTCAAGCCCAGCTCTCCCCTGTTCCGGGGCTTTGACGACGTGTTTTACGCCCCCCACTCCCGCTACACTGAGGTGTGGGAGGAGGACATCCGCAATACCCCCGGCCTGGAGCTGATCTCCACCTCGTCGGAGGCCGGAGTTTACGCTGTCAAGACGGAAAACAGCCGCCAGTTTTTTGTCATGGGCCATCCGGAGTACGACCCTGACACCCTGGCCAGAGAATATTGGCGGGATGTGGACAAGGGTCTGGACATCGCCGTACCGGCCAACTATTTTCCCGACAACGACCCCACCAGGGTGCCGGTAGTCCGCTGGCGCAGCGCCGGCCAGCTGCTGTACACCAACTGGCTGAACTATTATGTGTACCAGACCACCCCCTTCGATCTGCGGGAACTTTAATCTATAATCTATTTTCACACGCCGTTCTCCCGGATTTCCGGAATCACTCTCTTCAGAGCAGTAAAACAGGGCTGCTGCGCCTATTAAGCGCGGCAACCCTGTTTTTTGTCCAGTTAACGGCTCCAGTCCCGGCTGCGGCCCACCGCTTTGTGCCACCCGGCCAGCAGCATCTCCCGCTCCCCGGCCTCCATATGGGGCTGGAAAGCGGTGTCGCACACCCACAGGTGGCGGATTTCGTCGGTATCCTTCCACACGCCGGTGGCCAGACCCGCCAGATAGGCCGCCCCCAGGGCGGTGGTCTCCCGGATGGCTGGGCGGTGTACCTCACGGCCCACAATGTCTGCCTGGAACTGCATCAAAAACTGATCCCGGCTGGCTCCGCCGTCAGCCTTCAGCTGGGTAAGGGGTACGCCAGTGTCCGACTCCATGGCATGGACCAGGTCGGCCACCTGGTAGGCAATGGATTCCTGGGCCGCCCGGATGATGTGCTCCCGCCGGGTGCCCCGGGTGAGGCCCACCAGCACCCCCCGGGCGTACATGTCCCAGTAGGGTGCCCCCAGACCCGTGAAAGCGGGCACCAGATACACCCCGCCGTTGTCGGGTACCTTTTGGGCATAATATTCCGCGTCCCTACTCTCGGTGAAAAAGCGCATCTCATCCCGCAGCCACTGGATCACCGCGCCCCCCACAAACACCGAGCCCTCCAGAGCGTACTGCACGCCCCCGTTCCGGCCCACGGCGATGGTGGTGATAAGGCCGTTGCGGCTCTCGCAGGGAGTGGAGCCGGTGTTCATCAACAGAAAACAGCCGGTGCCGTAGGTATTTTTGGCATCCCCGGGCTCAAAGCAGGTCTGTCCGAAAAGGGCGGCCTGCTGGTCGCCGGCAATGCCGGCAATGGGGACCTTTACCCCTTGAATCTCGGTATAACCATACACCTCGCTGGAGGAGCGCACCTCCGGCAGCATGGCACGGGGGATGTCCAGCGCCTCCAGCAGGGCGTCATCCCAGCAAAGTTTGTGGATATCGTAAAGCATGGTACGGGATGCGTTGGTCACGTCGGTGACATGAACCGCCCCGCCGGTGAGCTTCCACAGCAGCCAGGTGTCCACCGTGCCGAAGAGGATATCCCCCCGCCGGGCTCTCTCTCGGGCCCCCTCCACGTGGTCCAGCATCCACTTGATCTTGGTGGCGGAAAAGTAGGCGTCGGGAATAAGGCCGGTGGTTCTGCGGATGTGGCCCTCCAAGCCGTCAGCCAGCAGCTGATCCACAATGCCCGCGGTGCGGCGGCACTGCCACACGATGGCGTTGCAGATAGGACGGCCAGTGGCCTTGTCCCACAGCACCGTGGTCTCCCGCTGATTGGTAATGCCAATGGCGGCAATCTTGGCCGGGTCCACCCCCGACTGGGCGATGATCTCCATCATCACCGCATACTGGGAGGACCATATCTCCATGGCGTCGTGCTCCACCCAGCCCTCCCGGGGATAGATCTGGGTAAATTCCTTTTGACTGATGCCGATGATATTCTGCTCCCTGTCGAAGAGAATGGCGCGGGAGCTGGTGGTACCCTGATCCAGGGAGAGGATATACTGTTCCATCACATTGCCTCCCATTTCTGCGCTTACAGGTCTCGTGTGGCCACAAAGGGGACCCCGGTGCCGCACACGTCGGCCACCACCACATCCCCGGTACGCACCGGGGCGGTCAGCTCCACCCCGTCCAGGCACCGAACGGCCTGGAAGATCAGCTCCTTTGGGATGGGCCCCTCCGTCTTTACTGGGCAGCGGGGATGGGCCCCGCCGGTACACCGGACGGTGGAGGTGACCACCCGCGTGGGGTGGGTCAACTCCATTCTACCATATTCTTCCCCTCTTGGACAGCTATTTCCGCTGACGGCGTAATTTCTGTCCTCGTCTACCTGCAAATGACAGCCCTTGGGGCAGACAATACAGATCAGTTCTTTCATTGGGACACCACCTCCCGGATGGATACTGTGATACGCTCATCTGCCCGGTCCAGCAGAATCCGGGGCAGGACAATGCGCTCCATCTCGCCGGGGGCCAGGTGCTCCCGGGAAAAGCAGGCGAGCTGGGTTTCCCCCGACCGCACCAGAATCTCGCTGTCCCCGCAGACCCGGTTGACCCGGAAGAAGAGAGGACAGCTCTTGTCCACCCGGCCGGGCCGGATGCGCTGGGGCACGGTGTAGCTCACCCCGTCGCCGGTACACACCTCCAGGGCTTCTTCCTCGCCGCCGGTCCGGCCCAGCACATAGTCCGCCGCCGACTGGCCCGCCCGCTGGCTCTCGGCGGTGACAAAATCCACCAGGTCGTGGACGTGGGCCACGTTGCCGCAGGCAAAGACCCCGGGCAGGGAGGTCTCCATGTTCTCATACACCACCGCCCCGCTGGTGCGGGGGTCCATGGCCGCGCCCGCCTGGCGGGTGAGCTCATTCTCCGGGATCAGGCCCACCGACAGCAGCAGGGTGTCGCAGTCAAAGACCATCTCGGTGCCGGGGATGGGCCGGCGGTGTGCGTCCACCCGGGACACCACCACCTGCTCCACCCGATCCCGGCCCTTGATGTCAGTGACGGTGTGGGAGAGGTAGAGGGGGATGTCGTAGTCGCGGAGGCACTGGACAATGTTGCGGTTCAGGCCGCCGGAGTAGGGCATGACCTCCACGCAGGCCAGTACCTCGGCCCCCTCCAGGGTCATGCGCCGGGCCATAATGAGGCCGATGTCCCCGCTGCCCAGGATCACCACCCGGCGGCCGGGCAGCCACCCCTCCATGTTGACATACCGCTGGGCCGCCCCGGCGGTGAAGATACCGGCGGGCCGCTGGCCGGGGATGGCGATGGCCCCCCGGGTGCGCTCCCGGCAGCCCATGGCCAAAATGATGGTCCTCGCCTCCTCCACCCGGTAGCCGGTGTCCTTCCCCACCATGTGAACCTGCCGGTCCGGGGTAACGGTGAGCACCATGGTGTCCAGCCGCACCTCCACCCCGGTGTCCCCCAGCATCTTGATGAACCGCCCGGCGTACTCCGGGCCGGTGAGCTCTTCTTTGAAATAGTGTAGGCCGAAGCCGTTGTGGATGCACTGGTTGAGGATGCCCCCCAGCTCCTTGTCCCGCTCCACAATGAGGATGCGCCGGAGCCCCTTTCCCCATGCGGAACAGGCGGCCGCCAGTCCCGCCGGGCCGCCGCCGATGACGATGAGATCATACATGGTCTGTCCCTCCCTTGGTCTGGGCCGCCAGCAGCCAGCTGCCCGCCCTGTCCTGCACGATGGCTCCGGGGGACACCCCCCGCTCCCTGGCCAGGAGTTCCACCACCCGGGGGCCGCAGAAGCCGCCCTGGCACCGGCCCATACCGGCTCCCACCCGGCGCTTGACGCCGTCCACCGACCGGGGCGGGATGGGGCCCCGGAGGGCCTCCAGAATCTCCCCCTCGGTGACCGTCTCACACCGGCAGATCACCCGGCCGTAGGCCGGCTCCCGGGCCACCAGGGCCGCCTTGTCCGCCGGGGACAGGTGGTGGAACTTGATCCGCCGCCGCTGGCAGAGGAAGTTCTCCTTCTCCTCCAGCGCCAGGCCGTCCTCCGCCAGCAGCCGGGCGGCGTACTCGGCGATGGCGGGGGCAGCGGTGAGGCCCGGGGAGCAGATGCCCGCCAAGTCCAGAAACCCGGGGGCGGCAAATTCAATGATGAAGTCTCCCCGGTCCGACGCAGCCCGCACCCCGGCAAAGTTGCGGATGGACTCCCGGAAGTTGATGGAGGGCACCGACTTGAGGGCGGTCCGCCGGACAAAGCCCAGGCCCTCACCGGTGGTGGACACGTCGTTCCCCTCCACCGGGCCGGCGTCCGGCCCCACAATCAGGTTGCCGTGGACGGTGGGCGCCACCAGCACCCCTTTGCCGCTGGGGCCGGGGCATTGGAAAATCACGTGGCCCACCCGGTCCCCCTCGCACTTGTCCAGCAGGAAATACTGTCCCCGGGAGGGGTGGATGGTGAAGGTCTTGGGGGCGGCCATCTGGTGGACCTCCTGGGCGGATACCCCGGCGGCGTTGAGCACATACCGGGCGTAAAACTCGCCCCGGCCGGTGCGGACCAGCCACCCCTCCGCCTGCCGCTCCAGCCCGGTGACGGCGGTCTCCAGATGGAGATCTGCCCCGTTGCGCACCGCCGTCTCCGCCAGGGCCAGGCAGTACTCCCAGGGGGAGCAGATGGCGGCGGAGGGGGCCCACAGGGCGGAGGTCACCTGGGGGGACAGGTTGGGGTCCATAGTCCGGGCCTGATCCCCGGTGAGCACTTCCACGCCGGGCACCCCGTTGGCCAGCCCCCGCTGGCAAAGGGTGCGCACCATCTGGTCATCCTGATCAGAAAAGGCCAGCACCAGGGAGCCACAGGGCCGGTAGGGCACGTCCAGCCGGGCGCACAGCTCCTTCGCCAGCGCCGCCCCCCGCACGTTGAGCTTGGCCATCAGTGAGCCGGGCTCCGGGTCGTACCCGGCATGGAGGATGGCGGAGTTGGCCTTGGTGGTGCCGGCGGACACGTCGTTCTCCCGCTCCAGTACCGCCACCTTCAGCCGGTACCGGGAGAGTTGGCAGGCGGCTGCGGCGCCGGTAATGCCGCAGCCGATGATAAGCACGTCATACATAGCAAGACCTCCTGTGTTTAAAAGGGGTATAAAACGGAAAAAGAGCGAAACAAAGCCTCCCGCATGGGCTGCTTTGTCTCACTCTCATACTCTCCGGAAACAGCGCTGTTCGATTTTACATGGCCCAGACGGCCGGGTTGGTGGAGGACACCGCCACCGCTCCCGCCCCCAGGGCTCCGGTCACGTCCTCCTTGTCGCTGATCAGTCCACCGGCGATGATGGGCTTGCCGGTGGTGCGGCACAACTGGCGGATAATCTTGGGCATCAGACCCGGCAGCACCTCCACCAGATCGGCCGACTCCTGGGAGAAGTGGCGCTCCATATTTTTCAGGGCCATGGAGTCCAGCAGAAACACCCGCTGGATGGCCACCAGCCCCAATTCTCTGGCCCGCCTGGTGAGCCCCGCCTTGGTGGAGATCACCCCGTCGGCGGCGGTATACCGGGCGATGAAGTCGGCGGAGATCTCCCGGGCGGACAGCCCCTCGATGAGGTCCAGGTGGACAAACGCCTTTTTCCCGGCAACATGGACACGATCCACCGTCTGGCCCACGGTGAGGATGTCTCCGTAGAGGAGGAAAATCACCGGCACGTCGCTGGACAGCGCCCTGTCCAGCCCGGCCCCATCCTTCACTGCGGCGATGACCGGCCCGTCGGCCAACAGCTCCAGCAGATTTGCGCAATTCATGGTCTGACCCTCGCTTTGTCTCCCGGCGTCGGGAGGAAATAAGAAAGCGCAAAGCAACCACAGGCTGCCTTGCGCGCTCCCCCACTCTGCACATAGGACATAGGTATCATAGCAGGCCCCGCCCTGAAATGCAAGCCATCTGGAGCAGATTTCAGCGACAGGTCCAAAAGCAATACCATGATTTTGGGCGGTTGTACAAAAATACCGCAACCGCTTGACAGAACGCTGCGGCAGTACCCTCAGCCGGGCCCACTTGTTCCGGCTTACCGGCTCTTCCGCTCTCCAGCGCCAGAATTTTTCTGGACATTTGGGTTCCGCCCACGTAATATAAGGGTAGTACGGGAGGCCGCCGCCCCATGGCCAGTCCACGGGTGCACCTGCCGTTTCGATGGGAGGCATCGTTATGCAGCAATTTACCTATACCATTACAGACCCTCTGGGCATCCACGCCCGCCCCGCCGGTCTGCTTGCCAAGCTGGCCAAGCCCTATGCGGACACTGAGATCACCGTCACCAAGGACGATAAAACCGTCAAGGCCTCCCAGCTGATGAAGCTGATGAGCCTGGGCATCCAGTGTGGCGACCAGGTGGTGCTCACCGCCTCCGGCCCCGCCGAGGAAGAGGCCATCGAGGCCATCCGGGAATTTTTCGAAGGCAATTTGTAACCTGCCGCCGGAGAGGAGGACGCCGGGATGAAACGCTCTGAGATCAACCGTGCTCTGAAAGAAATGGAGGACATGTGCCGCAGGCACTGCTGCTACCTGCCCCCCTTCTGCCACATCGCACCGGAGCAGTGGGAGCAGCTGGGCCATGCCTACGACGAGGTGCGGGAGTGTATGCTGGGCTGGGATATTACCGACTACGGCATGGGGGACTTCGACAAGCTGGGCTTCTCCCTGGTCACCATCCGCAACGGCAACCGGGCCATGGCGGACAAGTATCCCAAGGTATACGCCGAAAAGCTGCTCTACCTCAGGGAGGGGCAGTATGCCCCCAACCACTTTCACTGGTTCAAGACGGAGGACATCATCAACCGGGGCGGAGGCAACGTGCTTATCCGGGTGTATCACGCCCTGCCCAACGAGGAGATGGATCTCCACTCCCCCGTCACCGTCCACACCGACGGCCAGGCCCGCACCGTACCGGCGGGCGCTCAAATCCGGCTCACCCCGGGGGAGAGCATCTACGTCCCCCAGCGGCTGTACCACGATTTCTCGGTGGAGCCGGGCACCGGCCCGGTGCTGCTGGGCGAGGTAAGCCAGTGCAACGACGACAACACCGACAACCGGTTCAATCCCCCTATGGGCCGCTTCCCCACCATTGAGGAGGACGAGCCCCCCTACCGGCTGCTGTGCAACGAGTATCCCGCCGCCCCCGCCGGGGTATAAGTACGGCGGAGCAGCCCCTGCCCTTCCACAGCGCAAAGCGGGACTGTCGCAATTTGTGCGACAGTCCCGCTTTTGTTGTGCTAAATGCCGGTATGTCCAACCGCATTTGCCGCTTTCCCCACGCCGGGTCGTAGACGAACCCCGCCGCCGTTTCCCGCTTGAGGATCTGCCCCCGACGGGCCAGGCGATCTTCCCATACGCGCTCAATCAAATGCTTCATCTCCCATTTCCCTGTTTTGCATCCAAAATTCTGCTTATTCTCATGCCATATAATACCCCACCCCTGACAGAGAGACTTTGCCGCCGAAGGATCGGACTTGCAAGTTTGCTAAAATTTTAGTATAATTTTCATGCAACATGATATTACAAAGCAGGTGGGATTTCCTATGGCCACGTTAAAGGACATTGCCGCCGCCACCGGCATTTCCATATCCACCATTTCGCGGGTGCTGAATCAGGACGAGAGCATCAGCGTTACCCCCCAGACCCAGCAGCGTATTCTGGACGCCGCCCGGGACCTGGGTTATGTG
>CASEOA010000099.1 GCA_949289455.1 uncultured Eubacteriales bacterium | reverse complement strand
GCTTCAAAGAAATTTATTCAAGAGCCTTCTTCATCAAGCCAAGCTTGCTTCAGAAGGACTTCTCGTCCTTTCTGGTGCTTCGTGTTTCTCTCACGTTGTTTAATTTACAAGGTACACGCTCCGGTCAACCCAGTGGGCTGACGTGCTATTTATTTTAGCACTTCCGGTTTGGCTTGTCAAGAACTTTTTTCAAGTTTTTTCAGAGCTTTTTGGCTCCGAACCCTCGATTCCAGTCCTTTTCAAACTCGTTCTCGCCTCTCGGCTCGAACTCGTTTATTTTACCACGCACCGTCCGGTTTGTCAAGCAATTTTTTCAGATCTTTTTCTGTGAGGCCGTCCAGGTTCCCCTCGGTATCTCTCAGTTTTCGCTCTGTTTTCAGTGCCTTCCGTAAGGTGCTCAGATAGAATACCACCTCGCCCCCGCTTTGTCAACACCTTTTTCCTGTTTCCCTCAAACTTTTTCCGGTTTCGTCAGCTTAGCCAATGCAGCAGTCAATTCCTCGTAGGAATACAGGGCATTGAGCACAGGAAGCATAGCATTGGGGGACAGATGGGCAGGCAGCTCCAGCTCTGAGAGCAGCTGCTGCCGCAGTGCGGCGGCCTCCGGCCGCCCGGACAGGCCCAAGGCAAAAAGATCCGCCTTTGTAATCGCTCTGGAGGAAGGCGTGCTCTCCTCCGGCTGATCCAGAAAGGTGGCCCCTGCACGGCGGAGGGCCTGCTCCAGCACCTCAGGGCGCATCCCTTCTACTCCCAGTTTTCCCTCTTTCCCCGGCGTCCGCTTGCGGCGCTCCTTCCCCAGAATATCGGGCACATAGGCGTGTTTGACCAGGTGGGGCGGGATGCTGCCCTTGAGGAAGTTTCGGATGACAAACCCCGCCCCGTCCGGGTCGGTGAGTACGATCAGCCCGCGCTGTTCCGCCAAGCGGCGGAACAGCGCCAGCTTTTCCCTATTGTTGAAGATCCCAAATCCAGAGGTCTCCAAAATCACTGTGTCTACCAGCTGGGAGAGGGCATTTTTATCATACCGCCCCTCTACGACGATGGCCTCTCTGATGCGCAGCATTTCAGCTCCAACGGCGGCAGGCGTAGCCGGCATACCAGCCGTCCCCCAGCTCCTCGGTATACAGCACACCGGGGTGGGCATTCCCCTTCCAGGGCTGCACAGGCACGTCCAGCCGCTCCAGAGGCTGGCTGGACAGCCAGGCGGTGGCCTCGCCGCTGGACAGGGTGACGGTAACAGCCCCCTCTTCCATGCGCAGATCCTCCACCTGAGCCCCCTCCAGCGGTACCGGCCCCAGCACGTCAGCGGGCAGCTCGTCTTTTTCTGCCGCGACCCGCAGCGCTTCCAGCTCATCCCGGCGCACATCCAGCAAGCGGCGGGCCTCCCGGCGGACCACCTCCACCCGGCTCTTCCGGCGATCAGCGGTAAACAGCCAGCCCACAGCGCCCACAGCCGCTGCGGCGGCCACACCAAACAACATACCCTTTTTCACAGCGTTACGCTCCTTTCTTCACAGCCAGCTCCATGAGCAGGCCAGTCAACAACGCTTCTCCATCCGCGCCGGTGGACTTCATGGCCAGATCCACCTGGCCGCAGCGGATCACCGCCCGGCGGCACCAGCCCAGGGAAAACCGCCGGGCCGACTGCATAAGCCGCTCCGCCGGATAGGCCGAGCGCATTCCCCACAGCTCCACCAGATAACGGCTGCTCTTTTTTTGCTCCAAGGCCAGCCGGGCGGTATACAGCTGCCGCAGCTGCTTGCCCAGCATGGCCAGCAGCTTGATGGGAGCCTCCTGCATATGGTACAGGTCCCCCAATACCGAGGCCGCCTGATCAAAATTGCCGGCAGCAATGGCGTCGGTCATTTGAAACACCACCGCGTCCAGCTGGGGGGTGGCCACCGCGTCGATGTCCTGCCGGGTGACCCGGCGGTGGGAGGCATAGGCCCCAATTTTGCCGATCTCCGAGATGAGGGTGTGCATCAGATCCCCGCAGAGGAAGATGAGATACTTGGCGTCCTCGGTGCCGATATCGTGGTCCAGCGCCTTAAACCGCCGGGCGATCCAGTCGATCAGATCTCCCTGCTTCTGCCGGTTGAAGGCCACCACGCAGCCCTTCTCCTTCAGCACCCCCGCCAGCTTGGTGCGGGCGTCCGCCTTGTATGCGATGAGATCGTACACAAACACCAGGCACACATAGTCTGGCAGCTCCTTCAGCAGGGCGGTCAGACCCTCCTTGTCCCCTTTGAACAGGTCATGGTCGTTGACCACGATCATGGTGCGCTGACTCATCATGGGCAGGCAGTCAATAGTCTGGGCCAGTTTCTTCAGGTCAAACTCCCGCTCGTTGATGACGTGGTAGTTGAAGGCCTCCATCCCGGCGGGGATTAGCTTCTGCTTCATCTGTCCCAGGTAATAATCCCGCAGATAGGCCTCCTCCCCGTGAAAGACGTAGAGCCTGCCCAAGGTTCCCTCCTTCAGCTGCTTTTTCAAATTGGGGAGCTCTGACGGAACCGGCTTGGCTTTTGTTGCCATTGGTATCCCCTCCTTATTCTGCGGTAATGGTGACGGTGCCGGCCTGGTCGGTGCGGTAGACGGCACATCCCGCCGCCGCCAGCCGTGCCAAGGTCTGGGCCGCCGGGTGTCCATAGGTATTATACCCCACGGAGATCACCGCCACCTCGGGCGTCACCGCCCGGAGCAGCGTCTCCGAAGCGGCGTACTTGGAGCCGTGGTGCCCCACCACCAGCAATTCTATGTCGGGCAGGGCGCCGTATTTCACCAGCCGGCCCTCCACCGTATCGTTCATATCCCCGGTGACCAGCAGATCGAAGTCTCCCGCCGTCCCCAGGATGGAAAGTCCCTCTTCGTTGCTCCCGCCGTCCCCCAAAGGGGGATAGATGGTCAGCATGGCCTCCCCCAGCTCCGCCTGGGCCCCCTGGGACACCAGAAGGGTCTCCACTCCGCAGGCGTCGGCGGCAGCCAGCACCTGGGCGCGCAGCCGGCTGTCCGGCTCCACATCCGGCAGGATGAGCAGCCCCACCTCCATCCGCTCCAGCAGCTGGGGGATGCCCGAGGCGTGGTCGTCGTGGTAGTGGGTGAGAACCACCAGGTCGATGCGGCTCAAACCCATAGCCTGGAAGTGGTCGGCGGCCACCTCGCCCGCATCATAGCCGCCGCAGTCAATAAGGGCGGTCTTGCCCTTGGAGTAGAGGGCTACGCTGAGCCCCTGGCCCACGTCCAGCACCGACACCACCAGCCGCCCCGCGGTGAGGGCGGCGGCCTGGAGCACCAGCGCCAGGCAGAGACCCGCTAGGCTGAGACACACCGGCAGCACCGGCCGTCCCCGACCGCCCCGCCACAGCAGCCACAGGAAGAGCAGCCCATAGGTCATGGCCATCCACAGTCCCAGGTAGACCGAGGCGGCGGACACCGAGGCGAAGGGCAGCTCCGACAGGCCGGACACCAGCCACAGCAGATACCACACCGGCAGGGAGGCCACCCATCCCAGGAAAGTCCCCGCCGCCGGGAGGAGGAGGCCCACCAGGGCCGTCACCAAGCCGCCCAGGAAGGCATAAGATACCGCCCACAGGGCCAACAGGTTGGTCAGCGGGGCGATGAGAGAGACGGTGCCGAAGTACCAGGCCGTCAGGGGTGTGGTAAACACCATAGCCCCCAGGGTGGTGGACAGGCTGGCAAAAAAGAGCCGGGCGCAGCGGTTTCTCAGTTTTGGCCAGAAGCCCTTGGGCTTGCGGGGCAGCTTGGCCGTCCACCTCCGGTTCAGGGGGCCAGTAAACAGGAAAATCCCCGCCACAGCGGCAAAGGACAGCTGGAGGGACACGCTGGCGGCGGAATAGGGGTTCCAGAGCAGCAGCGCCATGAGCACCGAGGCGAGGGATGTGGGCGGGTCGTTCTCCCGGTCGGCCAGGGGCGCAATGAGCAGCAGGGCCTGCATACAGGCCGCCCGGGTCACCGAGGGGGTATTCCCCGCGGCGGCGGCAAAGAAAACCAACAGGCCAATGGTCATCACCGCCGACAGCCGCCTCCGGCGGCCCAGCAGCGTGGCGGCAAAGCCGGCCAGAAAGGACACGTGGAGGCCGGACACAGCGATGACATGGGCAAGGCCGGAACGGCGCAGGGCGGCATACTGGGCTTCGGGCAGCCCTGTCTTGTCCCCGGTGAGCAGGGCGGTAACCAACGGGGCGGTGCTGTCCGGAAAGCAGGCCGCCACACTGTCCTTCAGGGCCCTCCCAAACCAGGCGGGCAGGGCCCAGAGAGGGACAGACTCCGCCCGCCGGGCGGTCCAGTCCTTCCCGGCGCTGGCAATGAGCTGTACCCCTTTGGCGTAATAATAGTTGGAGGGCTCCCCCGCCAAGGTGTCCGCCAGCTGGAAGGAGGCTGTTACCGTCACCTCATCCCCCGGCCGCAGCTCATCCGCCCTCTCTCCGCTGAGGTAGAGCAGGGCCTTGATTCTACCGCCCTCCTCCGGATGGAGCTCCACCAACAGGGAGATACTGTAGTCATTCTCCTGGGGCCAGTCCAGGACGGAAGCGGGTATTTCGCCCTCCGTCCCCGCCAGACGCTGGGCGGGCGCCCGGACCAGGGCGCTGTACACGCCCGTCCAGCACAAGCCCAGGGCCAGGCCGAAGCCCGCCAGCAGGATTTGGAGCCTCCGGTTCCCCCGAAAAAACAGCCCGGTCAGCCCCGCCAGGGCGCACAAGACCCCTGCCGGCAGAAGAAGCTCCTCCGGCAGCAGGTAGACCGCCCCAAACACCGCCCCGGAACAGGCGGCGGCGAACCAGGCCAAAACCCGCATGGGATATCACCCCTGCGCATGATCTTTTTTGCGCAGAAAGGAGAACTTGGTCTCGGAGCACACCACCGCCACAAAGATCAGGGCAAAGCCCACAAACATGAGGGCGGTGGGCCTCTCGTTGGCAAAGAGGATGGAGAACACCACACCGAAGGGGGCCTCCAGGGACAGGAGAACGGCGGCGGTGGCGGGGGCGGTGTACTTCTGCCCGATGTTCTGGAAGAGCAGAGCCCCCGCCGAGGCAAAGACCACCAGATAGGCCAGGCCAAAGATCAAATCCTGGTCAAAGACCTCGGGGGACACCGGCGTGCCGGTGACCAGTACCCCGATCCAGGAGAACAGAGCAAAGGAGGCAAACTGGATGGCGGTTAGGATGAAGATATCCCGGCCCTCGGAATACTTGGCCACCGCCACAATGTGGCAGGCAAAGAAGAACCCGCCGACGAGGGTGAGCACGTCGCCCAGATTGAAGGCAGAGGCGTTTTCTCCGGTGACCGACACCAGTCCGATGCCCACAATACACAGCAGGGCGGCCAGGATGTTGTACCGGTCGGGCCGCCGCCGGGCGATGGCCCAGTAGAGGAAAGGAACGATGACGCAGTATACCGCCGTCAGGAAGGCGTTTTTGCCCGGGGTGGTGCGCTCCAGGCCAAAGGTCTGGAAGGCGTAGGCCACAAACAGGCAGAAGCCCATAACGGTGCCGCCCAGGAGATACTGCCTGTCGCACACCTTCCACCGGGGCAGGAAAAGCACCGACAGCAGCAGGGCCGCGAAGGTGAAGCGGATGGCCAGCAGCCAGAAGGTGGGCAGCACGTCCACGCTGCTTTTCATCACCACGAAGGAGCTGCCCCAGATGATGGTGGCCAGGATGATGAGGGGGGTGGCAAACTTGGCCAGGGGGCTGGTGGTTTTGTTGGGTTGCATGGTTGTACCTCTCCTTTTCCTATGGTAAAATGGTGGTCAAAATGGACGGGGGTGACTGGATTGGGCAAATTGAGCCGGGATTTCTTTGACCGGGACACGGTAACCGTGGCCCGGGAGCTGCTGGGCAAATATCTGGTGCGGATGTGGAACGGCCAGGCCCTGGCGGGCCGCATCACCGAGACCGAGGCCTATATAGGCCGGTGCGACAAGGCCTGCCATGCCTACGGGTATAAGCGCACCCCCCGCACCGAGACCCTGTTCGCCCGGCCGGGCACCGCCTATATCTACCTGATCTACGGCATGTACCACTGCCTCAACTTCGTCACCGAGCCGGAGGGGGAACCCGCCGCCGTGCTGCTCCGGGGGCTGGAGCCCGCAGCGGGCATCGAAGCCATGAGCTTGAACCGGTTCGGCAGGCTGCCCGACGGTATGACGGCCTATCAGAAATCCCACTTCCTGGACGGCCCCGGCAAGGTGTGCCGGGCCCTGGCCCTCACCCGGGCTCAGAACGGCCTGGACCTGTGCGGGGAGGAGCTGTTTTTGTGGGACGACGGCGCGCCTGCCCCGCCCTTCCACACCGGTCCCCGGGTGGGCATCGACTACGCCCAGGAGGCCAGAGATTTCCCCTGGAGGTTTTATGTATGATCCTGTTTGACTTTGACGGTACTCTGGTGGACTCCAACGGAGTGTGGGAAAAGGTGGACAACACCTTCCTGGCCCGGCGGGGGCTGACCCCCACCCGGGAATACAGCGAGACGGTGGGCCACTCCATTTTCCCCGTGGCCGCCCGGTTTACCATCGACTACTACCATCTGGACACCACCCCGGAGGCGGTGATGGCCGAGTGGACCGAGCTGGGCCGGGAGGCCTACCTCCACCAGATCCCGCTGAAAGAGGGGGCGAAGGAATTTCTGGAGCAATGCGCCCGACAGGAGGAGGCGCTGGTTCTCCTCACCGCCTGCGTGCCGGAGTTCTGCACCGCCGCCCTGAAACGGCTGGACATCGCCGGATATTTCAGGCAGGTGATTTTTGTCCAGGAGCTTGGGCTGCTGAAAAAGGACCCGGAGACCTACGGCAAGGTGCTGGCCCCGCTGGGGGCGGAGCCGGCGAAGTGTACCTTCTACGAGGACTCCCCCGGGGCCTGCGCCGCCGCCAAGGCGGCGGGGCTGACGGTGGTGGGGGTGTACGACACCTTCTATGCCCACTATGAGGAGCAGCTACGGGGGCTGTGCCATCGGTATATCAGGTCTTTCACTGAGCTTCTGTAGGGGCGGGCATTGCCCGCCCTTTGATTTACCCTTTTTTCATATACTGGGCGGCGGACTTGAGCATCAGCTTCTTGGTGCCCACCTTGTCAAAGGCGATCTCCACCAGGGCGTCGCCCCCCATGGGGGTGAGCTTGGTGATGAGGCCGCCGCCGAATGCCTTGTGCTGCACGGTGTCCCCCACCTTGAAGTCCCCGGCGGGGGCGCCCTGACCGGCGGAGGCGGCGGGAGCGGCGGCCGCCGTGCCCATGGAATAGCCGTGGTCAAAGGTGCGGCGCACCGGGGTGGTCTTGCGGGCGGGCCGCTCCCCCTCTCCCCGCTCGCCGTAGGGCAGGCGGCCCGACTTCTCCACCAGCTCCGGGGGGATCTCCCCCAAAAACCGGGAGGGCCGGTTGGAGTTGGTGCGGCCGAAGAGCATCCGCTGGGAGGCGCAGGTCATATACAGCTTTTCCTTGGCCCGGGTCATAGCCACATAGCACAGCCGCCGCTCCTCCTCCATCTCCTCGGGCTCGCCGATGGCCCGGATGCCGGGGAAGATGCCCTCTTCCACCCCCACCACAAAGACCACCGGGAACTCCAGGCCCTTGGCCGAGTGCATGGTCATCATGACCACGCAGTCCTCGTTGGGGTCGTGGCTGTCCAGGTCGGTGTACAGGGCGATCTCGTCCAGGAAGCCCGCCAGGGAGGGCTCTTCCACCGCGTTGTCCAGGTAGCTCTGGATGGAGGAGAGCACTTCGTGGACGTTCTCCAGCCGGGTGCGGTCCTCCACGGTGTTTTTCTGCTCCAGCATGGCGGCGTAGCCGGTGCGCTGAACCAGCTCCTCATAAAAGTCGGGCAGGGGCAGCTCCCGGCTCAGCTTCCGCAGCTCGTCCATCAGCTCGGCAAACTGGCCCAGCTTGGGGGCGGCCTTGCTCAGCTCCTCCCACTGGCGGGGGCGGCTCACCACCTCCCACAGTGACAGGCCCTGGGTCTGGGCAATGTGCTGGGCCCGCTCGATAGTGGTGGCTCCGATGCCCCGGGGAGGATTGTTGATGATGCGGGCCAGCCGCAGGTCGTCCCCCGGGTTGTTGATGGCGCTGAGATAGGCCACCATATCCTTGACCTCCGCCCGGTCGAAGAACCGGATGCCGCCGATGATGCGGTAGGGGATGCCGTTGCGCTTGAAGGCCTGCTCCAGCTGGTTGGACTGGGCGTTCATCCGGTAGAGCACCGCGTGGTCCTTCCAGGCCCGGTGGGCGGAGTAGCCCGCCAGGATCTGGGCGGCCACATACTGGGCCTCCTCATGCTCGTTGGAGGCGGTATAGCACTGGAGCTTCTCCCCCTGGTCGTGCTCGGTCCACAGCTCCTTGCCCTTGCGGCCCTCGTTGTTTTTGATCACCGCATTGGATGCCTCCAGGATATTCTTGGTGGAGCGGTAGTTCTGTTCCAACCGGATCACCCGGGCCCCCTTGTACTGCTGCTCAAAGGAGAGGATGTTTTCGATGGTGGCCCCCCGGAAGCGGTAGATGGACTGATCGTCGTCTCCCACCACGCAGATGTTCTCATAGCCCCCCGCCAGGGTGGAGGCCAGCAGATATTGCAGGTTGTTGGTGTCCTGGTACTCGTCAATGAGGACATAGCGGAACTTCCGCTGGTAGTAGGTCCGCACCTCCTCGTACTGCTGGAGGAGCCGGACGGTGTCCAGGATGATGTCGTCGAAGTCCAAGGCGTTGGCCTCCTTCAGCCGCCGCTCGTACTCTACATAGATCTTAGCCATTTTGATGAGGCGAAAATCGCCCCCCTTCTCGCACTGCTCCAGGTAGTCCGCCCCGGACAGCATGGCGTCCTTGGCCCGGGACAGATAGCCCAGGACGGTGCGGGCGGAGAAGGTCTTTTCATCCAGGTTGAGGGCCTTGACCACGTCCTTCACCACCCGCTCGGAGTCGGCGGTATCGTAGATGGTAAAGGAGCGCTCAAAGCCCAGCCGGTCGATGTCCCGGCGGAGGATGCGCACGCAGGCGGAGTGGAAGGTGGAGGCCCACACGTCGTTGGCCTGGGGGCCCAGCATCTTCTCCAGCCGGTCCTTGAGCTCCCCGGCGGCCTTGTTGGTGAAGGTGATGGCCAGGATGGACCAGGGGGCCGCCGGCTCCAGCTGGCACAGCTTCTCCTGCCGCTCCTTTTTCTCCGGGGTGGGGTTGGCCACATAGTCCTCCAGAAAGGCCAGGTCCTCGGCGGTGACCCAGGAGGGCACCTCGTCGGAGTCAGCCCCCCGGCCGTATTTGATAAGGTTGGCGATGCGGTGGATGAGCACCGTGGTCTTTCCGCTGCCCGCCCCCGCCAGCAGCAGCAGAGGTCCCTCGGTGGCCAGGGCGGCCTTCTGCTGCTCCGGGTTCAGGTTGCCGAAGTCCAGACGGATGGCGGCCCGGCGGGCCTTACAAAAACGCAGTTCCTCTTCCTGATGTAACATAATATACGCGATCTCCTTGGCAATGGGGGAGCCGCCCACAAGTGGACGGCTCCTCAAGTTGTACCTCTATTGTATCCAAAACCACGGGCCAGGTCAACCATTCCCCAGGGGATTCTTTTGCGCCTGGCGCAGGGCCTATCTTTTGTGGTATGATAGCGCCATCAAACCAAAACGGGAGGTCTTCCCATGCGCCATTTTGCCTTTCGCTCCCCCCGGCTGGCCTTTCTGCCCGCCACGCCCGCCCTGGCCCGGCCGGTGGCCGCCTTCTACCACCGCAACCGGTTGGCCTTCGCCCCCTTTGACGCCGTCAAGGAGGACAGCTTTTTTACCCCCCAGGGACAGGAAAAGCTGCTTGCCTCCGACCTGGCCCAGGCGGAGCGGGACATGCGCTACCGCTTTTTCGCGGTGCAGCCCCGGCACCCGGGCAAGGTTATCGGAATGTTCTGCCTGGACTGCGTCATCCGGGGGGCTTTCCAGTCCTGCTTCATCTCCTACAAGACCGACCCCACCCTGTGGGGGCAGGGCTACGGCACCGAGGGCATCCGGGCCCTGGTGGACTGGGGCTTTGCCAGCCTGGGGCTCCATCGGATTGAGGCCAACATCATGCCCCGCAACCTGCGCTCCCGCCGGGCGGCGGCCAAGGCCGGCTTCCGGGAGGAGGGGCTGGCCCGCAGATATCTGAAGATCAACGGGGTGTGGGAGGACCACATCCACATGGTGCGGCTCAACGAGGCGCCGGAACTGTAACGCGGAGGGGGCGTGCTTTCCGGCACGCCCCCTCCCTATTTCATCATGGAAAACCGATAGGCCTCCTCCACCCAGCCCATGAGGGTGTCGTCCACCTCCTCCAGGCTGGTGAGCCGCACATGGTGGGTCCACCGGTTGGGGTAGGGCTCTGTGGCCAGGGCGATGCGGGGGTTCTCCTTCCGGTAGGACAGTCCGAAGGAGAGCAGCAGATAGACCTCCGGCCACCCCTTCACCTTCCGCCAGGGCAGGGACACCCCGGCGAACACATATCGGTTGCGCAGGGTGATCTGGGTCTTGCCCACCTTGGCGGTACAGTCCAGGCCGGCCTGGTCCAGCCGCTCCCGGATCTTGAGGTAGATGGGGAGCACCTGGGGAAATTTGTCAAAAAACAGCAGCTCGGCGTCGGTCACTTGCCGTCCCTCCCTGTTCCGGCCTTCCGGCCTTTTCCCCAGTATAGCCCGTCCGTCCCCCCAGCGCAAGGGTCAGCCGCCAGCCAGCCAGTGCTGAAACCCCTCCCACAGCTCGATGGCTTTGAACTTCACCACATAGCCCTCGCTCTCCCCGGTGACCAGGGAGACCTGGCCGTCGGTCAGGCCGGCGGCCAGAGCGGCCCGGCTGTCGGTCTCGCTGACCGCGCCCAGGCAGAGGGGCGGAAAGACCACGCACCACCAATTCTGGCCCTCTCCTTCTCCGATGACAATGCGCAGGGCGGTGTACTCCCCGGCGGGAAGGGCGAAATCTGTGTACTCCTTGGTGGGAAACCAGCAGCCATCCTCCAGGGAGGCGGTCACCGGATAGTCATACCCGGCCTGGGCCACCGCCTCCGCCCCGGTGCGGGCCAGCTCCTCCAGGTGGTCGGTAAGCACGGCGCGGGTCTCCTCCAGCGTGGCCTCCGGGGTAAAGTAGTCCTGGGCGGCGGCCAGCACCTGGTCCCGCACTTCCAGCTTCAGGGCCTGGTCGGCCTCCGAGTCCGAGTTGGCCAGCACATGGAGCCGGATCACCTGATGGGCCAGGGCGGCCTGCCCTCCGTCCAGCCATGCCCCCGTCAGGGCGGCAATGGCCACCCCCAGCAGCAGGGCCAGCTCCCACCGGCGCAATTTCTTCCCTTGTCCCATAAAAAATCACCGTCCACATGGTTTGCCTCCATTGTGGACGGTGTTTTCGTATTTTATACCTGCTCCAGCAGATTTCCCACGGCCTCCGCCAAAAAGGTCTCCCGGTACAGTTCTCTCAGGGCCTTCCAGGCCCCTTCGGCCTCCTCCCGCCGGGCAAACAGGCCGAACACGGTGGGCCCGGTGCCGCTCATGGAGGCCCCCAGAGCGCCGTGCTGGATCAGGACGTTTTTGATGGCGTCGATCTCCTGGGCCCGCCGGGAAGGCAGCACATCCTCAAAGACGTTGTACATCCGCCGGGCCACCTCCGGCAGGTCTCCCCCTTCCAGGGCGGCCAGCAGGCCGGCGGTGTCCGGCCGGCGGCAGATGCGGCAGCCGTCCAGCGCCTTGAAGAGCTCCGGGGTGGACACCGAAAAGGCGGGCTTGCACAGCACCACATGGCAGGGGGGCAGCGGGGGCAGGGGGGTGAGCACCTCGCCCCGGCCCTCAGCCAGGGCGGTTCCGCCCATCACGCAGTAGGGCACGTCGGAGCCCACCTGGGCCCCGATCTCCGCCAGCCGCTGGCCGGACAGGCCCAGGCCCAGCAGCTGGTTGAGTCCCCGGAGGACAGCGGCGGCGTCGGCGCCGCCGCCGGCCAGCCCGGGGCACACCGGGATGGTCTTGAGCAGCCGGATGGACAGCCCGCCATGCTCCACCCCGGGGGCCGCACACATGCGCAGGGCGGCAGCGGCGGCCAGGTTGTGCTCGTCGGCGGGGAGGAATCCCAGGTTGGTCTCCATGCGCAGGGGCTTGTCGGTGCCGGTCTCCAGGCGGAGCTGGTCGGTGAGCCCTACGGTCTGCATCACCATACGCATATCGTGATAGCCGTCGGGCCGCTTCCCCAAGACATCCAGGGACAGATTCAGTTTGGCGTAAGCCTTGACCTCTATGACGGACATGGGACACCTCCTGCTTATCGGATCTTCCGGGCCTCCAGGTAAAAGCGCTTGTCGTGGGCCTGGCCCACGGAAAAGGTCTTGCGGGGCAGGGCACCGTCGTGGATCACCGTGGGGAAGAGCTGTTCCTTCCTCATGGCGGGCAGCAGGAACACCAGATTGCCCGGCCGGGCAGCCAGGGCCCGGGCCACGTCGGCCCCGTGGATATAGTCCATCCTGGCCCTATGCTCCTTCACATACTGATCCAGGAAGGGCTGGAGGGTGCCCACCTCCAGGTGGGCGGCGGGCCTGGGCACGGTGACCGCTCCGCTTCCTCCGGCGTGGAGGTAGCGCAGCACATGGCCCTCTCCCTCTCCCCGGCAGGCGCCGGGGAATGCGGCCAGCAGGGCCTCCACCACCTCTTCCGGGTCCACCCCGAAGAGGGCCCGGTGGATGGCCTCAAATTCCAGAGACGGGTCGTGGAGATTCACCAGCTCGCACAGGGCAAACCGGGCGGGCAGGCTGTCCCACTGCTCTCTGGGCACCAGCCGCTTCTGCCGCTCGTAGCACTCCTTGGCAGTGGCCAGGGAGTGGTTTCCGTCCCCTACGGCAAAGGCCATCACCGGCTCGTCGCCGTACTTGGCCCGGAAGGCGGCGGGGTCGGCTAGGTCGGCCAGGGCAGCAGCCACCTGGGCCAGGCTCTCCCCGTCCAGCTTCCAGCCGGTGATGTGGCCCCCCCGCTCCATCAGGTCGAAGTCGTACACCAGCTCCATGTGCTCCTTCCGGGCGGCCAGGGGCTCGATGACGGTTTTCATGGGGTCGTCTGCCAGGAGCATCACATGGGGCAGCTCCAGAGGGGCGTTTTTCCGCACCGCCACTCGGGGCGGGATACGGGACATGACGGTACCCTCGGTAGCCCGGACGGCGGTGGCCGAGCCGGGCTCGTAGTCGTACTGCTCCAGATCCACCATGCCCACCAGGCCCCGGCGGATTTTCAGGTTGTCCAGCCGCCGCTCCACATAGATCATACTCTGGGGAAGGGCCTTAAACCGGTCCTCCCGCAGATAGCGGGTCATGGTGTTGTTCACATCCATGATGTCGGTCTCCACATTGGGCCCTCCCAGGCAGCCCTCCGGCAGGATAAGCCGCAGGGCGGAGGGGGCGGAGCCCACATAGTTTTCCACCCGCTGCCAGTATTCCGGCTGAGAGGTGTACTGATCGCAGGCCACCACCGACCACCTGTCGTAGTCGCAGTCCCGGGGCAGCAGGATATCCGCCGGCCGGAAGGCCAGTCCATCAAATTGCCGCAGCATATCTCTCACTCTCTTCCCGTCTGAACTCAGGCCATGGCCCCGCGGATGGCTGCCAGCAGGTCGCCGAACTCCTCATAGGCGGGCAGCTCCGGATGGTCGGCCTTGATCTGGTCGGTGCTCTTGAAGAGGAACCCGGCCTTGCTGGCCTGGATCATACCCAGGTCGTTGAAGCTGTCCCCGGCGGCGATGGTGTCGTAGCCCATGGACTGGAGGGCCTTGACGGTGGTCAGCTTGGACTGGGGGCAGCGCATCTGGAAGCCGGTGATGACCCCGTCTGGGGCCACCTCCAGGGTGTTGCAGAACAGGGTGGGCCAGCCCAGCTTTTTCATCAGGGGCTGGGCAAACTGCTCAAAGGTGTCGCTGAGGATGATAACCTGGGTAAAGGAGCGCAGCTCGTCCAGAAATTCCTTGGCGCCGGGCAGAGGATCAATGGTGGCGATGGTGTCCTGGATCTCCTTCAGGCCCAGCCCCCGCTCCTTCAGCAGATCCAGGCGGAAGCGCATCAATTTATCGTAGTCGGGCTCGTCCCGGGTGGTGCGGCGCAGCTCCGGAATGCCGGTGGCCTCGGAGAAGGCGATCCAGATCTCAGGGACCAGGACCCCTTCCATATCCAGACAGGTAATGTACATGAGCCTACCTCCTTAAGCCTGCTCTCTGGCCTGCTTTTTCTTCAGGTTGGTGAGGAAGTTGTCCATCCGGGTCAGGGCCTCTGCGATGTCCTTCATGGAGGTGGCGTAGCAGCAGCGGACAAAGCCCTCGCCGCCGGCGCCGAAGGCGGAGCCGGAGATGACAGCCACCTTCTCCTCCATCAAAAACCGCTCGCAGAAGTCGTCGGAGGACAGGCCGGTGGGCCGGATGTCGGGGAACACGTAGAAAGCGCCCCTGGGCTCAAAGCAGGGCAGGCCGATGCGGCGCAGGCCCTCCACCAGATAGCGGCGGCGGCCGTCGTATTCGTCCCGCATGTGCTCGATGTCCTTGTCGCCGTTGCGCATGGCCTCGATGGCGGCGTACTGGCTGACGGTGGGAGCGGACATGATGCCGAACTGGTGGAGCTTGAGCAGCTGCTGGATAATGGGGGCGGGGCCGCAGACGTAGCCCATGCGCCAGCCGGTCATGGCGTGGCTCTTGGAGAAGCCGTTGACCACGATGGTGCGCTCATACATGTCGGGCAGGTTGGCCATGGACACGTGGTGCTGGCCATAGGTCAGCTCGGCGTAGATCTCGTCGGAGATCACCATGATATTGGTGTCCCGCAGCACGTCGGCAATGGCCTCCAGATCCTCCCGTCCCATGATGCCGCCGGTGGGGTTGGAGGGGAAGGGGAGCACCAGCACCTTGGTGCGGGGGGTGATGGCGGCCCGCAGCTGCTCGGGGGTGAGGCGGAACTCATTCTCCGCCTTCAGCTCCACATACACAGGGGTGCCGCCGGCCATGGAGGCCAGAGGCCCGTAGCACACAAAGGAGGGCACGGGCACGATGACCTCGTCGCCGGGGTTGAGCAGACAGCGCAGGGACAGGTCGATGGCCTCGCTGCCGCCTACGGTGACCACAATCTGGCTGGCAAAGTCATATTGCAGGTTAAACCGCCGGCTCAGATAAGCGGCGATCTCCCGGCGGAGCTCCGCCATACCGGCGTTGCCGGTGTACTTGGTAAAGCCCTTCTCCAGGGAGTAGATGCCGGCGTCCCGGATGTGCCAGGGGGTGACGAAGTCGGGCTCGCCGATGCCCAGGGAAATGGCGTCCTTCATCTCCTCCAGAATATCGAAAAAGCGGCGAATCCCGGAGGGTTTGACCTCCTGGATGCGCTTGCTCATTATCTCCTCGTAATTCATGAGAAAATCAACTCCTTCGGCTGCTTCTCCTGCTTCTCAAAGATCAGGTGCTTTTCCTTATATTTATGCAGGATAAAATGGGTAGCGGTACCGGTCACGTCCTCCAGAGGAGACAGCCGCTCCCCCACAAACTGGGCCACTTCCTTCAGGGTGCGGCCCGAGATGATAACGGTCAGGTCATAGGCGCCGCTCATCAGGTAGACGCTCTCCACCTCGTCGTACTGGTAGATGCGCTCGGCCACCCGGTCAAAACCGGCCCCCCGCTGGGGGGTGACCTTCACCTCGATGAGGGCGGTGACCGCCTCCCGGTCGGTGCGGTCCCAGTCCACAATGGCCTTGTAGCCCAGGATGATCTTCTCGTCCTCGTAGCGCTTGATCTCTGCCTTGACTTCCTCCACCGACATGTCGGCCATGGATGCCAGCTGCTCAGGGGTCAGGGTGCAGTCCTCTTCCAAAAGCTGGAGCAGTTTCATGCTGTGCTCCCTCCTTATATTGATTGAAATGGCAGGCTGGAAAAAAGCCTATAATGGAATATTATATACTGCCGATTTCAGAAATACAATAGCGCGGATGGAAACTTCCGCCCCGTCCGCCGCTGGATTTCCATGCAAAAAGCCCGTCCGGCACAGCCGGACGGGCCTGGAGACCTGGCGTTACACCACGCCCTTGCGGACGTTGACCACGAAGTCCTGGACGTTGGTGACGATGGTACGCACCGACAGGGAGCCCCGATCCCGCAGCTTGTTCACCGCGAACTCGGAGATATCCACCGAGTAGAAGTACACCGGGCGCACCACCCCGTCCACCACCCGGTAGGAGGGAGTCATGTTGCCGGTGGCCACGGTATGGAGAGTAGAGGCCATGCAGATGACGGTGGTGGCCTTGCGCACCAGAGCCCGCATAGCGTCCTGGCCCTCGTACACGTTGCCGTATACCTCGGGCAGGGGGCCGTCGTCCCGGACGGAGCCCACCAGCACATAGGGCACGTCGTGTTTGACGCACTCATAGATGATGCCGTCCCTCACCTTGCCGGACTGGATGAAGGCGGCGGTGGAACCCGCCAGCCGGACAGCGTTGAGGGTGTCGATGTGGTTGTAGTGGCCGTTGGGCTGGCTCTTCTGGGTGTAGATATCCTGGCCCAGGGCGGTGCGGAGATAGCCCGCCTCCAAATCGTGGGTGGCCAGGGCGTTGCCCGCCAGCAGGCCGTGGACATAGCCCGCCCGCACCAGGGCGGCAAAGGCGTCCCGGGCGTCGTGGTCAAAGGCGCAGGCCGGGCCCATGACCCACAGGATGCGGCCGTGCGCCTTCTCATGGCGGAGCAGCTCATAGATGGAGTCATAGTCCATGGAGTAGGCAGTCTCCCGGGAGCGGCCCTGGCGGAAGGAGAAGGTCTCCTGCTCCCCCTTGCCGTCCTCCTCAAAGCCGTCGGCATAGACGTAAATGCCCTGGGAGCCGTCCTCGGTGCGGCCCACCACCACCGGCTCGCCCGCTTTCAGGTTGCGGAACTCCACCGCCTCCATTTTGCCGTCCCGGAGGGCCGCCACGCAGTCCATGCGGCTGTCCTCCACCAGCAGCCAGCGGCCGTCCACCTTGAAGTATTCCGGAAAGATGCTGGTGGCGTGGTATCCCTCCGGGGCCACACCGTCCCGGGGCGCGGGGGCAAAGGTCGCGTTTGGGGCGTTCTGAAAACGGGCCTGGTCAAACTCAGGGGCGTGGTACACAGGCAGGACAAAGCTCATGGGGATCAGAACTCCTTTCCATTAGTCTGTCTCCATTGTACCATGCCCCCCGCCCCAGGTAAACCCTCCTTTCAGAGATCCTTTTTGATTCGATTTATGGCATTTTTCTCCAATCTGGACACCTGCGCCTGGGAAATGCCCACCTCGGCGGACACCTCCATCTGGGTCTTGCCCTCAAAAAAGCGCATGCGCAGGATTTTCTTCTCCCGGTCGGTGAGCCGCTCCATGGCCTCCTTCAGGGCGATGTGCTCCAGCCAGCTCTCGTCGGTATTTTTGGAGTCCTTCACCTGGTCCATGACGCAGATGGTGTCCCCGCCGTGCTCATACACCGGCTCATACAGGGAAACCGGGTCCAGAATGGCGTCCAGGGCAAATACCACATCCTCCCGCTTCAGGTTGAGCTCTTTGGCAATCTCCTCCATGCTGGGCTCCCGCTGGTGGCGGTTGACAAAGGCCTCCTTGGCCTGAAGTACCCGGTAGGCGGTGTCCCGCATGGACCGGGACACCCGGAGGGAGGAGTTGTCCCGGAGATACCGCCGAATTTCCCCCACAATCATTGGCATGATCCCACCCTTGGGGAAAACCGGTCAGGAGGACAGGAAGGTGTAGTGGATTTCCACCCTTGGCCCCTCCACCACAATGCGCTCCACGCAGTCCCGCAGCACCGCCTGCCGCTCCGAGGGAGTAAGGCCGGGCCACAGCTGGCCGATGGAGGCAGCCTGCTCCCGCAGGCGGTCCAGCCGGGCGGCCTGCCGGCGGCTCTCCGCCTCGGCGGCCAGCTCCGCCCCCAGCAGCTCCAGCTGCCGCCGGGCCTGGCCAATCTCCTCCTCCAGCACCGGGTCGTCCCCCTGGGCATACAGCCGGTACAGCCGCCGCAGCCGCCCCTCCTGGCGGCGCAGCTCCTCCTCCAACCGGGCCATAGGGTCAGGGGCCTCCCCGCCCCCCTCCTCCAGCCGGGCGGAGACCTGGAACAGGTCGGCCAGCACCGCCTCCTCCAGCTCCTGGGCCCACACCGCCGGGGCGTCGCAGGGGTGCTCCCCCGCCATGTAGGCTTTGGACGGGTCCTGGCCATAGCACCGCAGCTTGTACCCCCTCTTGCCCCAGCGGATGTACCGCATCCGGGCCCCGCAGCAGCCGCAGTACACCAGCCCGGTGAGCAGGTGGCCGCTGTCGGGGGCCGCCCGGCACTTCCGGCCCCGCTCCTTCAGCTTGTCCTGCACCAGGTAGAACAGCTCCTCCGATACAATAGGCTGGTGTCGCCCCCGGTATTCCTCCCCCTTGTAGGGGATCAGGCCGATGTTGCTCTTCCGGGTGAGGATCTGGGTCACCAGCCGGTCATGCTTCAGCCCCAGCAGCTGGGCGATCCGCCGGGGCGACCACCCTTTCAGGTAGAGCTCGTACATCTGCCGCACCCTGGGGGCGTCGGCGTTGGGCACCAGGATGCCCGCCGCCGGGTCGTAGTCGTAGCCGAAGGGCACCCCGCCGCCCCCCATCCAGTAGCCCTGCCGCACCCGCTCCACCATGCCCATCCTGGTGCGCAGGTAGATGTTCTCCCGCTCCAGCTGGGCAAAGGCGGACAAAATGCCGATCATGGCCCGGCCGTAGGGGGTGGAGGTGTCAATGCTCTCGTTGAGGGAGATAAAGTCCACCCCGTTGGGGAGAAACACGTCCTCAATAAGGTAGAGGGTGTCCTTCTGGCTGCGGGAGAGCCGGTCCAGCTTGTACACCACCACCGTGGCCACCCGGCCCGCCCGGGCGTCCTCCACCAGCCGGGTCATTTCCGGCCGGTCCAGGTTGCTGCCGCTGTAGCCTCCGTCGATGTAGCACCGCCGGTTGTCCCACCCCATGGCCGTACAGTAGGCCTCCAGCCGGTCGGCCTGGGCCTGGATGGAGTAACCCTCCTCCGCCTGGGCCTCGGTGGACACCCGGATGTAGAGGGCCCGCAGGGGGCCCTTTTCCTTACCCAAGGCGTCCCTCCGGGTCGGGTGCAGGCTGAATCTCCCGGGCGGCCAGCTGCCGGGCCCGGGCCCGGGCCAGCAGCCGGGTCAGAGCCGGGTTGTCCACCTGCCGGGGCAATTCCTCCGCCGGCGCTCCGTTGATATACCGTTTGATGACCATAGGCCCACCTCCTCTCCTAAGTATGGGCGGAGAATCCCCTGTTCAACCCTCCATCTCATACCGGGCGGCCATGGCTTGCAGCCGTTCCATGGAGTCCACCAGCCGGTACCGGCTTCTGATCTGCTCCTGCACAAATAGGGGCAGCGTCTCAAAATAGTTCTGGGCCTGGGGCTGGTGGCGGAACAGGGCGTACAGATCCATATGATACGGACGCATCCTATCACCTCACAGGATAGGATGCGCCTTTTGGTCAAAAATATGGCTCTGTTTAAAACTTCCACGCCGCTTTCAGCCGCTCCAGGGCGGGGGTCATGTCCTGGGGGGGCACCTGGGTGTACCCCAGGATCAGGGCGGGGGGGCGGTCTGCCGGCGGCGGGGTCAGGTCGCACACCGACAGCGGGGACACCCCCACCCCCACCTCCGCCGCCCGGGCGGCCAGCTCCCCCTCCTTCCACCGCCGGTCCATCCACAGCAGCAGGTGGAGCCCGGCGTCACCCCCGGCAAAGGAACCCACCTGGGTGAGGCCGGTGTCCCGGGCGGCGGCCAACAGGGCCTCCCGCCGGGCCTTGTACCGCAGGCGGCTGCGGCTGATGTGCCGCTCGAAGTGCCCCCCCTCCATAAACTTGGCCAGGGCGTACTGCTCAAAGGAGGGGACGGTGGAGGCATAGAACCAGAACTCCCGCCGCCACCGCTCCAGCAGCTGAGGCGGGAGCACCATATAGCTCACCCGGAGGGAGGGGGCCAGGCTCTTGGCAAAGGTGTTCAGGTAGATCACCCGTCCGCCGCCGTCCATACTCTGGAGGGCGGGAATGGGCCGGCCGGAGAAACGGAACTCACTGTCGTAGTCGTCCTCCAAAATATAGCGGTCCTCCCGCTGGGAGGCCCACCGCAGCAGGGCCTGCCGCCGGGCGGCGGGCATGATGATGCCCAGGGGGTAGTGGTGGGAGGGGGTCACATGGGCCACCCCTACCCCGCTGTCCTCCAGAGCGTCTACCCGCAGGCCATGGCTGTCCAGGGGGATGGGGACCACCTCCGCTCCGCAGCTGGAGAGGATGCGGTGGGTCTTGGCGTATCCCGGGTTTTCCACCCCGTACCGGCTCTCCCGGCCCAGCAGCTGCACCAGCAGGCTGATGAGCACCTCCGACCCGGCCCCCACCACGATCTGGGCCGGGTGGGCCTGGATGCCCCGGAAGCGGTAGAGGTGGCTGGCGATGGCTTGCCGCAGCTGGAGCACCCCCTGGGGATGGGTGGAGTTCAGAAGGGTGGCCTCCTGCTGGGAGAGCACCTCCCGCATGAGCTTGGCCCAGGTGGCAAAGGGGAACAGGCCGGTGTCCACCGCGCTGGTGGAAAAGTTGTACTGAAAGCCAGGCCTGGGGGGCTCCTCCGGCGGCAGGGGCGGCCCCTCCTGAGCCGGGACGGGCAGGGCCTCCGCCGCCTGGACAAAGAACCCCCGCTTGGGCTGGGACTGGAGATAGCCCTCCGCCAGGAGCTGGTTGTAGGCCCCCTCCACCGTCACCACGCTGATTTTTAAATGGGCCGCCAGGGCCCGCTTGGAGGGCAGCCGCTCCCCCACCGCCAGCCGTCCCGCCTGGATCTCCCCCCGGATGTGGCGGTAGAGCTGTTCATACAGGGGCATGGACCCGCCGCTGTCCAACATGGGCGTCAGCATAGTCTCCCTCCTGACCTGATTGATTTCCTCTATAACCATATCAGAAACCAGATCAGAGCACAAGGGGAGATCAAAGTCCATCGAATCCCGTTCCACAATAAAAAATATCCCCCCGCCCCCTGCCGTATGAAAGCCTTGCCCCGGGACATACTGAGTCCAGACACAGAGACAAGGAGGCGGGCCTATGCAGGGCAAGGTGGAGATCTGCGGGGTGAACACATCCAAGCTGAAGGTGCTGAAAAACGAGGAGACCATGGCGCTGCTGAAGCGGGTAAAGGAGGGGGACATGGAGGCCCGGGAGCAGCTTATTGCCGGCAACCTGCGGCTGGTGCTGTCGGTAATCCAGAAATTCTCCAACCGGGGAGAAAACGCCGACGACCTGTTTCAGGTGGGGTGCATCGGCCTCATCAAGGCCATCGACAACTTCAACACCGATCTGGACGTGCGCTTTTCCACATACGGCGTGCCAATGATGGTGTATCTGTGGAAAACGGGCAACCCTTGCGTTGGGCAGGCCGCCGTGATACAATCATCACCAGAATACCCACCCACATACAAAGGAGTCGATCCCTATGGAACTGACAAGAGAACAGGCCCTGGAGCTGCTGAAGGCCTACAACAAGGAGCCCTTTCACCTCCGCCACGCCTACACCGTGGAGGCCGTCATGGGCTGGTACGCCAGGGAGCTGGGCTACGGCGACGAGGCGGACTTCTGGGCCACCGTGGGCCTGCTCCACGACCTGGATTTCGAGCAATATCCCGAGGAGCACTGCGTGAAGGTGCGGGAGATCATGGAGGAGAAGGGGCTGGACCCCGCTCTCATCCACGCCGTGGTGAGCCACGGCTGGGGCCAGACCGGCGGGGACGCCCAGCCGGAGCACCAGATGGAAAAGGTACTCTTCGCCGCCGACGAGCTCACCGGCCTCATCGGGGCGGCCGCCCTCATGCGCCCCTCCAAGAGCGTCCAGGACATGGAGCTGTCCAGCTTGAAAAAGAAGTACAAGGACAAGCGGTTTGCCGCCGGCTGCTCCCGGGAGACCATCGCCCAGGGCGCCGAGCTGCTGGGCTGGGAGCTGCCCCAGCTGCTGGAGCGCACCCTCCAGGCCATGAAGGACTGCGAGAGCGCCATTGAGGCCCAGTGCCAGGGGCTGTGACCGTCTGCATCTCCGCACATAGGAAAAGGCCTGCCGTTTTTGAAATGACCCCAAAAAGTTAGACAATATTTGAAGGCAAAAATTGTTTAAGCAGCCGAAAGGGCTTGCTGTCTGTGAATTGCAGGCGGCAAGCCCTTTAGCTTTGCCTTAATACGTTGGTTATTGTAGTAGTCCAGATAG
>CASEOA010000098.1 GCA_949289455.1 uncultured Eubacteriales bacterium | reverse complement strand
CCTTGCACTGGAAATCGACCATACTTACTGCTTGATGGTCAATCCCTTTTTCCGGATGTCGATCTTGAACAGATTCTCTCCCGCCACGGCGTGGTCGATTGCCCCACGGCGATTTCGCCGCGGGGACCCCAGAGCTTTTCATCTGCCGGGGACAAATGAATTGCCCCCGGCATCAAGGTTTTGCTTTCGCAAAACCTTGCACTGGAAATCGACCATACTTACTGCTTGATGGTCAATCCCTTTTTCCGGATGTCGATCTTGAACAGATTCTCTCCCGCCACGGCGTGGTCGATTTCCAGGGCGTAGTCGATCTCAATGCGGCCCCCGGCCTCGCTGAGATGGGCCTTCATCTTCCGGGTGCTGATCCCCACCGCCAGGGCGCCGTAGGGGGTGTTGTACATGGACAGGTGCCGTCGGCCCTCCTCAAAGACCATCTGGGAGTTGACCTCCCCCACCCGCAGAAGGGTGACCCGGTTGGGCTCCACCTGGAAGGTGGTAAGGGTGCCCTCCAGCCCGGTGAGCTCGCTCTCCTGATAGCTGAGGGTGTAGCCGTCCTCCCCGTCCTGGGACAGCTGGCCCTCGGTGACCAGCTCAATGACCTCGGGCTCCTGATCCTCAAAGGACTGGCGGCCCTGTATGGAGATAATCACATTGTTTTCCATGGTTCTCTGTACCTCTTTGTGGCGTGTCACAGATAAATGCATGATATTATATCGAATTTCCCAACCAATGTAAAGGGGATATCTCAATATTGCCCGATATCCACCTGACCCACCTGGCCGGTGACATCCCAGCCCAGGAAGATGGAGGCCAGCCGGGAAAAATCCTCCTGCCGGTCGCTGACAAAGTAGCGGCAGCCGCCCCCCTCCGTCCGGTTGGACAGGGCCCCCTCAAAGGTAAGCCGCTCGGCAGCCGCCCGGGCGCCCTCGGCCCCGGCGTTGACCAGGGTCACGTCAGGCCCCATGAAGTTGGAGATGACCTCCTCCAGCAGGGGGTAGTGGGTGCAGCCCAGCACCAGGGTGTCCACGCCCCGCCGCTTCAACGGGGCCAGATATTCAGACACCACCGTCTCGATGACCACGTCCCCGGGCCGGAACCGCCCGTTCTCCACCAGGGGCACAAAGAGGGGGCAGGGCTGGGAGATCACCTGGGCCATGGGGTCCCTGGCATGGATCAGGGCCTCGTAGGCCCCGCTGCGGATGGAGGCCTGGGTGCCGATGAGGCCGATCTTCCCGCTGCGGGTGGCCCGGGCGGCGGCGTCGGCGGCGGGAGCCACCACCCCCAGCACCGGGATGGGGTTCTCCCGGGCCAGCACCTCCATGGCGGTGGTGGACACGGTGCCGCAGGCAATGACGATGAGCTTCAGGTCAAAGGTGCGAAGGAAGGCCACGTCCTGCCGGGCGTAGCGGATGATGGTCTCCCGGGAGCGGCTGCCGTAGGGCACCCGGCCGGTATCTCCGAAGTAGACGATGTCCTCCCCGGGCAGCAGGCGGCGCAGCTCCCGCACGGTGGTCAGGCCTCCCAGGCCGGAATCAAACACTCCGATGGGTCTTGGGTCCAAGACGTCTCCCCCTTGCCGGGCCAGGCCGCGTCCCGCGGCTGCCCTTACAGTTTCCTTTTAATGATAGGGGAAACCGGCCCGGAAAACAAGAGTCTATTTTCACATTTTTATCTCTCCGGTTTGACATTTTCCCGGTGCTGATTATAATATGAAGGTGGGGGATGGTGTGCTGCCCCCAGGTCACCATAGCAAGGAGGCGCATGGTATGAAACTGGAACTGACCACCAAGCAGTTTCGACGTCTGCTGGATATGGCCTATATCGGGAACTGGATTCTCAACTCCACCCGGGGGGAGGATCGGTTCAAGGACTACGACGAGGTAGAGAGCCTGCTGTTCGCCAAGGCCCGGGCGGAGGGGATGCCCACCCTGGCGGAGGACTGGCAGGGCGAGGTGATCCCGTCCCGGGCCTTTGCCGAGGGAGGCATCCATGAAGCCATCATCGAATATGAAAACAACGTCTTTTTTGACATCCTGGCCGAGGATCTGGCCCGCCGGGACATGGACGACGCCCCCATCGACGAGAGCAACTACGACGAGCTCACCAGCCGCATCGACGCCTATATCGCCGAGTTCACCGAGCACGGCACCGACAATATCCTGGTAGACAGCGATCATCTGTAACAGCCTCACGCGCCGCACTCACCTGCGGCGCGCTTTTTATGCCACATTTAACTAAAGTTTACATAAAGTCAAAAAACACAGGGAATTTCACACTCCACCGTTGACTGCCCCGGGGGTATCGTTGTACAATACTAATAATAACGTCGATTGGAGGGATTTCTGTGGCATCCAAACAACCCCGGAGCAATCGTCCTGCTATGAAGCACTGTGAGTATTGCGGCGAAGATTACGCCGCCACCTATAAGCACTGCCCCTTCTGCGATGAGGTCCCCATAGACCCGGACGCTCCCGATGGGGAAGGAGGCCGCGCCTCCCGGGGAGGCCGGCGGCTGGCCACCAACACCCGGGGCGGCGGCTACGGCCGGGGCCTTTCCCCTTTGCGGATCCTCAGCATCGTGATCCCCCTGGCCATTATCATTGCCGCGGCCATCATCGTGGTATCCACCATCATCCCCATGGTCACCAAAGGCAATTCCGTAACGGACCCTGACACCCTGGAGAGCGTTCTGCCGGTGGAATCGGTGACGCCCACCGGCGGCGAGACCACGGACCCCTCCCCTTCTCCCTCTCCCACGGAGACCATCCCGGCGGACCAGACGGCCACCGGCTTTACCCTGAACTACAGCGAATTCTCCATGAGCAACCGCTATCCCGATCCGGTGACCCTGGTGGTCACCTTTGTCCCGGCGGGCTCCACCGGCACCATCACCTGGACCAGCAGCGACCCCGAGGTGGTGTCCGTGGATGAGAACGGCACCGTCAGCCCGGGCTCCAAGACAGGCAGCGCCACCATCACCGCCACCATGGCCGGTGGAGTTACTCAGACCTGCCTGGTGCGCAACTCGGTGACCTCCGGCGGCGCCGCCAGCACCCAACCCAGCCAGTCCCCCTCCGGCGGCGGTGCCACGTCCACCACCCTGTCCCTGAACCGGACCGACTTTACCCTGTCCTCCGCCTATCCCTCTTATCAGGTGAAGGTGAGCGGCACCTCTTCCTCTCCCACCTGGAGCATCTCCGACACCTCCGTGGCCACCGTGGCCTCTGACGGCACTGTCACCTATGTGGGCAGAGGCCAGACTACCCTTACCTGCACCGTGGACGGTCAGACCCTTACCTGTATCGTCCGTTGTAGTTAAACCGGATAAAACCAGCGGCCGGCGCCTTTTCAGGCGCCGGCCGCTGGATTTAAAATCATGGGGCTGCTGCGTTAGCTTGCAGCAGCCCCATACTTTGGGAGGAAACCTATCTGTCTATCTCATCACGCCGGCAGGGCCGGTGTGTTATTGTTTGTCTGCCCCCACAGCCGGGGGGCAGTCACAAAAGCGGGCCGGCGTCTGAACACACTCTGGATGGCATTTCTCCTCCGCGCGCTCCCGGCATCTCGCCCTTGCCTTTGAACCTTGGCTGTGCATATACAATAACACAGTTTCCCTGTCGAGAATGAGACAGTTTATAGACCTGGTGTAAACATTTTATGAAACTGATTAAGAAATACTGTCGTGGTGCTCAAACTCCAGCCCGCCGGCCAGGCCGTCCTTCTCCAGCATCCGCTCCAGCACCTCCACGTCGGCGGTGACGTCCATGGTGTCCACCTCGAAGAGCAGATCCAGCTGCTTCTCGAAGCCCTCCACCACCTTATCCATCATGCCCTCAATGCGGGCCTTGGCGGTGCGGATGTTTTCCCCCTCCACGCCCTGGTCCTCCATCCGGGCGTACGCCTTCAGGATTTTCAGCGTGGTGGGCAGGTAGTAGTTGAGGAACTTGCGCACCTCCCCCTCCTTGCCCGGGTTCTGCTTGACGTAGCCGTAGATCTTGCTGGTAATCTCCCCGATGCGGTCGATCTTCCGGCTCATGGCCGCGTCGTCGATGTCGTCGTTGAGCCGGCGGATCTCCCGCAGCACCGCGTCGTCGTCCCGCAGGTCCAGGGGGGTCTCCTCCTGGGGCGTCTCCTCCGCCTCCTCCGGCGGGACCTCCTGATCCAGCCCCTCATCGCTGAGGATGAGCTGATGGGTGGACATGTCCAGATAGCCCTTGGGCAGGATGCCCTCGTCCAGCATCTCCTGCAAGTCGCTGCAAGCCTTGCGCACCGGCACCGGCATGGCGTGGGCCAGCTGCACCACATTCAGCTTCTCCCGTTTCCCGATCAAGGCCAGATACTTCCGGAACCGCTTGGCCTTCCGAGTACGGGCAGAGCCCACTCCCATCAGGGCCAGGCCGCCGGCGCACAGCCCCAGCACCGGTGACATGGCGGCCACGGCCAGGGGCAGCCCCATGGTGGCGGCGACCGCGGGCAGGCCGCTGATGGCGGCCACTCCGAACAGAATGGCCATCACCGCGCCCCCTACCGTCATGGCCTTGCCGCTGTTCAGCCGCCGTCCTCCAGGACGGCGGCTCCCGGCGGCAGGGGTATGCACCGGGCCGTTCCCTTGTCCCCCCACCGGGCTGGGCCCCAGGTAGGGAAAGGAGGGGGGCCGCCGGGACCCCTTCAGCTTGCGCAGCAGCAGAATTACCCCCACAAACCACAGGGGGGTCACCAGCAGCACCAGAGGCAGGACCCAGGACAGGAAGCCGTCCTCTCTGCCATTGTGATAATATGCCATATCCATCACCCTTCTCTTGGGCATAAAACAGCTTGATTCGCGTAAAATCTGACATTTCTCCTGAACTTTCGCAGGATAAATCCGCTGAAACAGGCCATGCTGAGCATAGTGTCCGTCTTTATTATCATACACTGATTCCCGGCCGGTGTAAAGCGTTTTCCGGCCTGCCCGTGGTGTAACCATTCTGTAATTGCATTTCCCACCCAAACACTCTATAATGGTATCCAGCAGACCTTATACCCCTGTATTTTGCGTCTGTCGGGACGTTTCCTCACCGCCATTCCGGCGGATATCAGAATGAAAGTTGGAGTGATCGTTATGGCACAAACTGAGGGCAAGCGGGCCACCACCGGCGGCAAGCCGGCGGGCGGCAAGATCGCCCTGATCGTCGTGCTGGCTGTGGTGGTTCTTCTGGCCGCCGGATATCTGATCCTGTGCGCCATGGCCGGCAGCGGTACCTTCCTGCCCAATACCACCATCGCCGGCGTGGACGTGGGCGGCCGTACTGTGGAGGAGGCCACCACCCTGCTGGAAGAACAGGTGCCTCAGCGCCTGGCCCAGCTGTCGGCCACCTTTACCTGCAACGGCAATGAGTATACCGTCCAGGGCAGCGAGGCCCAGGTCCAGCTGACCCCCGCCATTGAAGAGGCCCAGGCTGCCCAGAGCGGCGGGTTCCTGGCCCGGGGCGGTCAATATCTTACCGCCCTCACCGGCGGCAGCAGCTACAACGTCCAGGTCAGCCTGACCACCACCCCCCAGGCCGTCACCCAGGCCATTGAGGAGTGCGCCGACCCGGAGGCCCAAACCACCTGGGAAGTGGTGGACGACCAGCTGGTGTTCCACAAGGGAGTCACCGGCCGCACCATCGACACCCAGGTTCTCACCGAAGAGCTGGAGGCGCGGTTTACCGCCCTGCTGTCCGGGGACAGCCAGGACCAGACGCCCATCGAGACCCAGGTTACCACCGCCCCCCTGTGGACCCCGACTATGAGGCCATCCAGGCCCAGGTGACGGTGGAGGCCGCCGACGCCTACTTAGACAAGGCCACCAAGGAGATCGTCCCCTCGGTCACCGGCGTCAGCCTGGATTCCGCCGCCGCCAAGGAGGCCCTGGACAGCGCCGCCGAGGGCGCCCAGGTCTCCGTCCCCCTGACCTACACCGAGCCCAGCATGACCACCGCCAAGCTGCGGGAGAACCTGTTCAAGGACGTGCTGGGCACCGGCACCACCAGCTGCTCCGGCCCCTCCAACCGGTGGTACAACATTGACCTGGCCGCCAGCCGGGTCAACGGCACCATCCTTCTGCCTGGAGAGACCTTCTCCTACAACGCCGCTGCCGGCCCCTACACCAAGGCCAGCGGCTACAAGGACGCGGGCACCTACCAGAACGGCCAGAGCATCGACGCCACCGCCGGCGGCATCTGCCAGCTGTCCTCCACCCTGTACTGGGTGAGCCTGAAGGCCAATCTGGAGACGGTGGAGCGGTACAAGCACGCCTTTAACGGAGGCTATATGCCGGTGATCGGCACCGACGCCACCGTGTGGAGCGACCAGCTGGACTTCAAGTTCAAGAACGACACCGAGTACCCCATCAAGATCGAGGCCTATCAGGACAGCAGCCACAAGCTCCACGTCACCATCTACGGCACCGACACCACCGGCATCCACGGCCAGCCCTACTCCGTGGTGGTGTCCACCACCCCCTACAAGAACATCTACAAGCCGGACTCCTCCATCCCCCAGGGCACCCAGCCTCAGCGGGACCCCAACTACTCCCGGTACAATGGGGTGACGGTGGACGTGTATCAGCAGCTGGTGGATCAGAGCGGCAACGTGGTGGAGACTATCTTCCTCTACCGTAACAGCTACAAATCCTCTGACGCCATCTACTACTACAATCCCGCCGACGCGGCCCGTTGGGGCATCGACACCTCCACTGGCCTCAAGACCCTGACCCCTGTGGAGCCTACGCCCACACCCACGCCCACGCCCACGGCTACTCCCACGCCGTCGGCCACACCCACTCCGGCGGTTACACCCACCCCTGTGGTCACCCCGGCAGCCACACCCACCCCGGCAGCCACACCCACCCCGGCCGCCACGCCTACTCCGGCGGCTACCCCCACGCCGGCGGCCCCGCCTGCCCCGGCGGCCACGCCCACTCCGGCAGCTACCGCCGCGCCGGCTGCCACCGCTACCCCGGTGGGGCCCGGTATGGAGCCAGTGGAATAATTTACCCGTCCGCACCAAGGCCCCCCGCCCAGCGGGGGGCCTTGCTTGCCCAAATTGACCATCAGAAAGGATACCGCTATGTTTGAAGGATTTTCCGGCGCCACCGTGGATTTCATGTGGGGCATCCGGTTCAACAACGAAAAAAGCTGGTTTGAGGCCCACAAGGAGGAATACCTGACCCACTTCCAGCGGCCCATGAAGGAGCTGGCCAATGAGGTCTACTCCCGTTTCCTGGACAAGCACCCCGACCTGGACCTGGTGTGCAAGGTATCCCGGATCTACCGGGACGCCCGGCGGCTCTTTGGCCGGGGCCCCTATAAGGACCACCTGTGGCTCAGTCTGGTGCGTCCCCACGCCGACGGAGGCGCCGAGCCGGTATTCTGGTTCGAGCTGGAGCCCGAGGGCTGGTCCTGCGGCATGGGCTTCTGGATGGCACCGGCGGTGACCATGGCCAAATTCCGGGCCCGGATGGACCGGGACCCCAAACCCATGGAGCAGCTGGCCCGCCGCTTTGCCAAACAGGACCAGTTTGTACTGGAGGGGCAGGACTACAAGCGGCCCAAGGAGGCCCCCTCCCCCCTGCTGGCCCCCTGGTACAACAAAAAGAGCTTTGCCCTCACCCATGCCGCCCCCCATGAGGACCTGCTGTGGGGGCCCGGCCTGGCGGACACGCTGGTGGAGTCCTACGACTTTTTGCTGCCCTATTATCAGTATATGCTGCTGGTGAGCGGTGACCCCGACCCCAGGGATCATTGACAAAAATTGTGGCGCAAGTATTTTCCCCTATGACTCATACTAAGAGACAGCAGAGCACAGGGGGGCGAGGGCGTGAGACGACAGGGCAGACAGTGGATCTCCCTCCTGTTGGCGGCTGCCCTGGCCCTGTGGCTGCCAGGCTGTCAGAAAGCCGCCCCCGCCGTGGGGGCGGCCCCGATGCAGCAGAAACTGGTGGCCCTCACCTTTGACGACGGTCCCCGCCGGTCCACCACCACTCAGCTGCTGGACGGCCTGGCGGAGCGGGGCGTCAAGGCCACCTTTTTCCTGGTGGGCTCCCGGCTAACCGACCAGGAGGACGTGATCCAGCGGATGGATCGGGAGGGCCACCAGATCGGCATCCACACCTACGACCATGTACTGCTCACCGGCCTGAACCAGGCCGACTTTGACGCCCAGGTGGAGGCCACCCGGACTCAGCTCAAGGAGATCCTGGGCCACAACGACTTTCTCCTCCGTCCCCCCTTCGGCAAGTGGGACGCCGCCGTCCAAGCCCGGGCGGGCTGCCCCATCATCCTCTGGTCCATCGACCCGGAGGACTGGAAGGACGACGACGTGGAGCGCATGGTGTCCCAGGCCCTGTCCGAGACCAAGGACGGGGGAATTATTCTCTTCCACGATATCTTTGCCTCTTCGGTGGAGGGGGCCCTGCGGACGGTGGACGCCCTCCACGCCCAGGGCTATTACTTCTGCACCATCGAGGAGCTCTTCGCCGCCCGGGGGATCACCCTCCAGCCCGGGGAGGTCTACTGGAATGCCTACCCATGAGAGAAAAGACCTGCCTTGCGGCAGGTCTTTTCCATTACAATATATAATTTTGCAGCTTTAAATTACCAAACGGATTTTGCTTTGTCCACGTAACCCATGACAAAAATAATGAGCACGATAATGGGCACCACCACGGTGAAGTACATCCGCAGCTTGGCGGGGAACCGGATGCCCTTGCCCTGGTCGGCCTCGGCCAGGAAGTTGTCAAAGCCCCAGGCGATCTTTTTGGACAGGCAGCAGAACAGCAGGTAGATTACCGACCCCAGGGGCAGCAGATTGTTGCTCACCAGGAAATCCTCAAAGTCCATGATGCCCATGCCCAGCAGTTTCACTTCGGACCACAGGTTGTTGCCCAGCAGGCAGGGCAGGCTCAGCAGGAAAATGAGCACCAGGTTGGCCAGAACAGCCTTCCGGCGGGAGATCCCCCACTTGTCCATCCAACAGGCCAGGATGTTCTCAAACACGGCGGTGACGGTGGACAGGGCGGCAAAGAACAGGAACACAAAGAACAGGGCGCCCCACAGCCGGCCGCCGGGCATGGCGTTGAACACGTTGGGGAGGGTGACGAAGATCAGGTTGGAGCCCTGGTCGGGGCTGATGCCGAAAGCGAAGGCAGAGGGGAAGATGATCAGGCCGGACACAAAGGCCACGCAGGTGTCCAGAATGCCCACGCTGATGGTTTCCCCGAACAGCCGCCGGTCCTTGCCGATATAGCTGCCGAAGATCGCCATAGCGCCGATGCCCAGGCTGAGGGTGAAGAAGGCCTGACCCATGGCGGCGTAAATGGCCTCGCCCAGCCGGAACTTGCCGCTGGCGTCGTACATCAGGTTGTTGAAATTGGGCACCAGGTAGAACTCCAGGCCCTTCACCGCCCCATCCAAGGTAATAGCCCGGATGGCCAGCACCACCAGCAGACAGAGCAGGCAGAGCATCATGAATTTGTTGGCTTTCTCCACGCCGTTCTGAAGGCCCCGGCTGCAAATCACCATGCCCAGGACTACCACGATGGCCATAAAGACCACCTGGATGCCCGGCTGAGCCACCATGCCGTTAAAAGCCTGGGACACGCCAGCCTGATCCAGGCCCTCAAACTGACCGGCTGCAATCTTGAAGAAGTACATCAGCAGCCAGCCGGCGATGGTGGTATAGAACATCATCAGCAGGTAGTTGCCCGCCATGCCGAACCAGCCGTACCAGTGCCACTTGGTGCCCTTGGGCTCCAGTGCCTGGAAAGACCTGGTAATACTCTTCCGGCTGGCCCGGCCCACGGCGTACTCCATAGCCATGATGGGCAGGCCCATGGCCACCAGGAACAGCAGATAGATCAGCACAAAGGCGGCGCCGCCGTACTGCCCCACGATGTAGGGGAACCGCCAGACGTTGCCCAGGCCGATGGCGCACCCGGCGGAGATGAGCACAAAGCCCAGCCGGGATGCAAAGGTCTCTCTCTCTTTCACAACTTTTCCTCCTTACAGGACCGCCCAACGACGGCCGGCTGACCCCCTCTCAGCCCATTGGGGCCAAGAGAATTCCCGCGGCGGACGCCGCGGGAATAACCTGTCGATGTGATGCCCGTCCGGACTGTACCGGCGGGCAAATCTCAGCGGGCTCAATTCAGCAGAGGTTATTATAGACCATTTTATGGGGCCTGTCAATGCCGCCCATTGGGCGTATCCACAGCGTTCAAACAGGCTCTAGGGCAGCCAGTCCTCCACCACATCCAGCAGGGTCACCGGGGACACCTGATTGCGCCGGACCAGCTCGGCCAAGGCATCAATCTTGCTGACGCTCACCGTAATGTTGGGGACCTGAGCCCAGTCGCCGTCCGGCCCCACCACCTTCAGCCCATAGCTCTCGCAGCACAGGCCGCCCACCATCATCTCATCCACCAGGATCGAATAGCGATAGCCCTGTCCCGCCTGATTCTCCAGCAGCAGCTCCCGCATGACGCTCCCTCCTTTTGCGATTCTATGACTCAATTATACATCTTTACCATAAAATGTAAAGCATTACCCTTCGTATTCTTTCGTCACAAATCGCCGGATGGGAGTCAGGCGGACTCCGCTTTGGTATACAGCAGTACGGACCCCAGGATAATGGCCGCCCCCACCAGCTGCATGGGCCCGGGGATCTCCCCGAACAGGGGGACGGCCAGGGCCCCGGAAAACACCGGCTCGCACAATTTGGCCGCCGACACATAGGCGGGGGACAGGTATTTCAGACACCAGCTGAACAGAGAGTGACCCATCAGGGTACACAGCACCGCCAGCCCCAGTCCAATGAGCCACTCTCTGGGCGGGTAGCCCACCAGAGGGGTGCCCGAGCCTATCGCCATAAACACCAGGGCCAGGAAGCAGGCCAGATAGGTCAAAAAGGTGTACACAGTGGTGGACAGGCAGCCCCGCTGGACCCTGCCGATGAGGGTGTACATGGCCACAAAGAAGGCGGCGGCCAGGGCCAGCAGGTTGCCGTAGAGCTGGCTGCCCTCCCCGCCCCCTGCCAGGGCCAGGATGGCGCTGCCGGCAAAGGCCAGCAGGATAGCCGCCACCCCCAGAGGCGGGATTTTGCCCTTGAGAAAGAGGGCAAAGCCCAGGGCGGTAAAAATGACCTCGGTGGACACCAACACGGTGGAGATGGCCACGCCCGTCCATTTCAGGGATTCAAACCAGGTGAGGAAATGAAGGGCCAGGCAAAGGCCGCTGAGGGCGCACAGGGCCACGTCCCGTCCCCGCACCCGCAGCAGCTCCGCCCGGAACCGGGTGAGCACCGCCGGCAGCAGCAGGAGCACCGTCCACCCCAGGCGATAGGCGGCGGTAACCACCGAGGGGGCCTGGGACCAGCGCACCAGAATGGCCGAGATGGAGACCCCCAGCACCCCCAACAGCAGCACTGATTTTGGATGGTCGGCAAACATGACACTCTCTCCTCTCAAACGTACCCTCCCAGTATACCTCCGCCAGCCTCAAAGCGCCAGAAAAACATCACCGGCCGGAAAAAACCGGCCGGTGATGTTAAATGCAAGGTTTCTTACTTGGCAGCCTTGGCAGCCCGGATGGCCTCGATGAGCATGGGGGTGACCTTGTACAGGTCGCCGCAGATGCCGTAGGAAGCCACGTCGAAGATGGGGGCGGACTCGTTCTTGTTCACCGCGATGATGCACTCGGAGTCCTGCATGCCGGCCAGGTGCTGGATGGCGCCGGAGATGCCCAGGGCAACATAGATGCGGGGATGGACGGTCTTGCCGGTCTGGCCCACCTGATGGTCGGCGGTGATCCAGCCAGCGTCCACGCAGGCACGGGAGGAGCCCACAACGCCGCCCAGGACGCCGGCCAGCTCCTCGGCCAGCTTGATGCCGCCCTCCACATCCTTGCTGATGCCGCGGCCCACAGAGACGACCACGTCGGCGCCGATCAGGTCCACCAGCTTCTTGGCAGCCTTCTTGACCTCGATCACATCCACATGGATGTCGTCCTTGGTCAGAGCCACGTTCACGTTCTCAATGACGGTCTTGGCAGCGCCGGCCTCATCATAGGGCTGGGTCTGCATCACGCCGGGACGGACGGTGGACATCTGGGGACGGAAGCGGGGGCAGATAATGGTGGCCATCAGGTGACCGCCGAAAGCGGGACGGGTCATCTTCAGGTTGGTGTTCTCCTCGAACACGGTGTTGTCCACGTCGATGGTAGAGGTGGTCTTCAGGAACTCCTTGTACTTGGCCACGTCCACGTCGAGGTGGGTGCAGTCGGCGGTCAGACCGGTGTGCAGCCGGGCAGCGCAGCGGGGGCCCAGGTCACGGCCGATGTTGGTGGCGCCGATGAGGAAGATCTCAGGCTT